>JBILTD010000001.1:0-47417 GCA_044371695.1 Crocinitomicaceae bacterium
TAGAAATATTTGAAGAAGCCGGCATGGACCGCATTGGTGAAAAGCGCGATCAAATGACAGCATATCTTGAATTTCTGATCCATGAAATTTCGGTGCGTAACCAAGATAAATGTGAATTTGAAATCATTACACCGAGTTCACCTGCACAAAGAGGCGCACAGTTGTCTATTATGGCCAAAGGACAAGGCCGAAAGCTTTTTGACAAGCTAACAGCACTAGGCGTCATTGCAGATTGGCGTGAGCCAAATGTGATTCGAATTGCACCCGCACCTTTATATAATTCTTATGAAGACTGTTGGCGTTTTGCTCAGTATCTAGAGCAAGCCATTAGTTAGAGCTCAGATAGATTTCTAAATCTTGCGCAAAATGAGTCAGTTCAAGAGCCCTAACACTGCTTTCAACTTGCTCAGAATTGGCGTTTTCTGGTAGTTTGACTGCGTGCTGAAAAAGCATCTTTCCTTTATCGAATTCTTCATTTACTAAATGAATACTAATTCCGCTAAAGCTTTCTTGTGCTGCAGCTACTGCTTCGTGTACTTTTTTACCATACATCCCGGCCCCGCCATAATTAGGCAATAACGAAGGGTGAATATTGATGATGCGATCCGGATAAGCATTAAGCAGTTCAGATGGAATCTTTTTTAAGAAACCCGCTAAGATAACCCATTGTGCATTTTGTTTTAGGCAAAAATTCAGGTAGGCAGAAAAGTCTTGACCTACCAAATTGACAAACGGAACTTGTTGCTCTTCACAAAATGAAGTCATTGCCTCATTCTCTTTACTAGAGATCACGCCGCACACTTTAATAGCCTCATTTCCATTAAAATAGCGTATGATTTCACGGGCATTGCTTCCGGCGCCAGAAATAAAAATGATAATTTGTGTTTGCATTTGTGCGACAAAGTTAAGCATAGTGACTGATTCCAAGCATTTGAGCCATGCAGTGTTGATAAATTAAATTCACATAAGTTTTGTTTATTGGGCGATAGTTTTTTTCTTTGCAAGCTGAAACCTTTAAATTTTTAAAAATGTCTGACATCAAAGCTAAAGTTATCGCGATCATCGTAGATAAACTGAATGTTGAAGAAAGTGAAGTATCTAACGAAGCTAGCTTCACAAATGACTTGGGTGCTGATTCACTCGACACCGTTGAGTTAATCATGGAATTCGAGAAACAATTTAACATTTCTATTCCAGACGATAAAGCAGAAGGTATCCAAACTGTTGGTGACGCTATTGCTTACATCGAGGCAAACGTGTAATCTTTCACGCTACTAATTCATAGGTATGCAATTAAAAAGAGTTGTTGTAACGGGCCTAGGTGCGCTAACCCCAATAGGAAACACAGTACAAGAATACTGGGATGGCCTAATGGCAGGTAAGAGCGGAGCTGCACCCATCAAACAATTTGATGCTTCTTTATTCAAGACGCAATTTGCATGTGAATTAAAAGACTTCAATGTGGAAGACCACATTGACCGTAAAGAAGCACGCAAGCTTGATCAATTTTCGCAGTATGCCATAGTTACCGCCACGGAAGCTATGGCAGATGCTGCCTTACTTGAATCAAATCCGAACCTCGATCGCATCGGCGTTATCTGGGGTTCAGGTGTAGGGGGTCTTAAAACTTTCCAAGAAGAAGCCAGAGAGTATTTTGGCGGAGACGGCACACCGCGTTTCAATCCTTTCTTTATTCCTAAAATGATTGCTGATATCGCAGCAGGTCACATTTCTATTAAATATGGTCTTCGCGGACCAAATTATGTATGTGTCTCTGCCTGTGCATCTGCAACCAACGCCATTATTGATGCCTTTAACCTGATTCGTTTAGGTAAAGCCGATGCCATTGTTACTGGTGGTTCTGAGGCCGGCGTCAATGAAATGGGTATGGGTGGATTCAATGCCTTAAAAGCATTATCTACTCGCAACGAATCTCCAGAAACAGCATCTCGTCCGTTTGATCTCGATCGCGACGGTTTTGTTCTCGGAGAGGGCTCTGGCTGCCTCATTCTTGAAGAATACGAGCATGCCATTAAAAGAGGCGCAAAAATTTATGCTGAAGTAATCGGTGGCGGAATGTCTGGTGATGCTTATCACATGACGGCTCCACATCCCGATGGAATTGGCGCAAGAAATACCATGTTGGCTGCCTTAGAAGATGCTGAAATTGATCCGTCACAAGTAGACTACGTCAATGTTCACGGAACTTCTACACCACTTGGCGATATCGCTGAAGTAAAAGCTATTCAAAGCGTATTCGGTGAACACGCTTACAAACTCAACATTAGCTCAACCAAATCAATGACTGGCCACCTTCTTGGTGCTGCCGGAGCTATTGAAGCTGTTGCTTGTGTGTTGTCTGTCAAAAATGATATCGTACCTCCTACAATCAATCATTTTACCGACGATCCTGAGCTAGACTCCAAACTTAACTTTACCTTCCACAAAGCACAAGCTAGAACGGTAAATATTGCACTTTCCAACACTTTCGGTTTTGGGGGTCATAATACCACCATTATCGTCAAGAAATTCAACGCATAATTTGCTGAAATTTCCTTTGTTTTCAAAGAAAAAAACTGCTGATGAACTGAAGCTCATTCGTTTTGTCATGCAAAACTTTGGCTATAAACCAGTTCAAATTCAGCACTTTAAACAAGCGCTTACTCACAAAAGCATCCTGTCGGAAGAAGCATTGCTGCAAGCGAATGAACGGCTAGAATTCTTAGGGGACGCCATCCTTGATGCTATAGTCGCCTCTTATATTTTTGAAAAATATCCAGATGCTGACGAAGGGAAGCTTACTAAAATCAAGGCAAAAATTGTCAATCGCAAAACGCTGTCCGGCATCGGAGAGCGCATGGGTATTCGCCAACACCTCATTTATAATCAAAGTAGGAGTATAAATTTGGCAGGCCTTGAGGGCAATGCGCTAGAAGCCTTGGTAGGCGCTATTTATTTAGATGCAGGTTACGATAAAACAAAACAGGTAATCTGCAATAATGTCCTTAGAAAGTACCTGAATTTGGCCCAACTTCTTGATGAAGAAATAGATTTTAAATCAGCTTTGTTTATTTGGTGTCAGCGTAAAAAGTTGAGCATAGAATTTAAATTGCTAGACGAGCAATTTATCGATGGCAAATGGCATTACGAGATGGAGGTTCAGATTAATAGAACGTCCTATGGCAGAGGAAAAGGCCTCTCAAAAAAGGAAGCAGAGCAGGCGGCTTCAAAAGAAACCCTTGCCTTAATGGGAGAAATTTAATTCCGCATTACAATTTCTAAAATTTGTAGTACATTTGTTGCACTAAAGCAGATAACAATGACTTGGACAGACTTCGTTTATAAAATTGGTGACGCATTTCAATGGTCTTTTGGTTTCTTTGAATTCGTCAAAAACTATTTCAACAACATCTTAATCGTATTAGGATTTTTTGGCTTCTATTTCTGGATGCGCACACAAAAACGCCTTAGCGACAAATCAAATGTGCCAGTTGAAATCAAAGACAACCAAGGTTGGTATAAAAATGAAGGTCAACAGCTGAAATAAGCTATTATAAAGCATAAAAAAAGGGCGGTTATTTAACCGCCCTTTTTTATTTCATTGATATTTCTATTTTTCTGATGTCAAGGAAGACACAAGGTATTCGCGATTCATGCGCGCTATGTTTTCAAGTGAAATACCTTTAGGGCATTCTACTTCACATGCCCCCGTGTTGGTACAGTTTCCAAAACCTTCTTCGTCCATTTGGCGAACCATATTGAGCACGCGATCTTTGGCTTCAACTTTACCTTGTGGTAACAAAGCATACTGAGAAACTTTAGCCCCTACAAATAGCATTGCAGATCCATTTTTACAAGTAGCTACACAAGCTCCACAACCAATACAAGCAGCTGCTTCAAATGCTTTATCTGCATCAGCTTTTGGAATTGGAATGGCATTTGCATCCATGGTGCGTCCTGATGTATTGACAGAAACAAAGCCACCAGCTTGTTGAATGCGATCAAATGCTGAGCGGTCTACTACCAAATCTTTGATAATAGGGAAAGCTCTTGATCTCCACGGCTCGACATAAATGGTATCTCCGTCTTTGAAACTACGCATGTGCAACTGACAAGTTGTTGTTCCGGTTTCTGGACCATGCGCTCTTCCGTTGATATACAAAGAACACATTCCGCAGATACCTTCGCGACAATCGTGGTCAAAAGCAATAGGTTCTTTTTGTTCGTTGATCAATTGCTCGTTCAATTGGTCGAGCATTTCTAGAAACGAACTATCTGTAGACACTTGGTTAAGGCTATAGGTTTCTAGACCACCTTTAGCATTGGTGTTTTTTTGTCTCCAGATTTTGAGGGTAATATTGATATACTTTGAAGCCATACTATTCTTATTTATAGTTGCGCGCAGCAATTTTGATGAATTCATAATTCAAAGCCTCCTTGTTCAGGTTTGCTTTGGTTGCATCTCCTCCTTGGTATTCCCAAGCAGCTACATATTTGAAGTTTTCGTCGTCGCGGAGTGTTTCTCCTTCGCTGTCTTGGTATTCTTCGCGGAAGTGACCCCCACAAGATTCAAGACGATGCAAAGCATCTACTGCCATGAGTTGTCCGAGCTCAATAAAGTCAGCTACACGCATTGCTTTGTCGAGTTCAGGGTTCATTTCGTTGGCTGCGCCAGGAACAAATACATCGTTGTAGAACTCTTCTTTTAAAGCAGCAATTTCTTCAATAGCTTGTTTCAAACCAGCTTCGTTGCGTGCCATACCAACTTTATTCCACATGATTAAGCCTAAACGCTTGTGGAAGTGGTCAACCGATTTTGTTCCTTTATTGTTGAGGAAGCGGTCAATACTTGCTTTTACTTCCGCCTCAGCAGTTTCGAATTCTGGTGTATCAGTTGCGATTTTTCCAGTTCGGATGTCATTAGCAAGGTAGTCTGAAATGGTGTAAGGCAATACGAAATAACCATCAGCTAAACCTTGCATAAGTGCAGAAGCACCTAAACGGTTAGCTCCGTGGTCAGAGAAGTTAGCTTCACCAGTTACAAAACATCCTTCAATAGAACTTTGAAGGTTGTAATCTACCCAAACACCACCCATAGTGTAGTGGACAGCAGGGTAAATTTTCATTGGTGTTTCGTATGGGTTGTCGTCGGTAATTTTTTGGTACATCTGAAAGAGGTTACCATATTTCTCTTCGATCCATTTTTTACCGAGTGCTAAGATTTTTTCGTCTGAAGGATTGTGATCACCTTGTGCAAAAGCTGACTGACGGCCTTTGTTGCGTATTTCAGTAGCAAAATCGAGGTAAACACCTTCGTTGGTATCGTTAGCTTCAATTCCGAAACCTGCATCACAACGCTCTTTTGCAGCACGTGAAGCGACGTCACGCGGCACTAAGTTTCCGAATGCTGGGTAGCGTCTTTCGAGGAAGTAATCGCGGTCTTCTTCAGCAATTTGCGTTGGTTTTAAACGACCTTCTCGAATGGCTTCTGCGTCTTCTTTTTTCTTTGGCACCCAAATACGACCTGAGTTTCTTAGAGACTCAGACATGAGTGTCAATTTAGATTGGTTGGTGCCGTGTACCGGAATACAAGTCGGGTGAATTTGTACAAAACAAGGGTTTGCGAAGTGCGCTCCTTTTTTGTGTACTTTCCAAGCAGCTGAAACGTTGCTTCCCATTGCGTTGGTTGATAAGAAATAAACGTTTCCGTAACCACCACTGGCAAGAACTACGGCATGTGCAGAATGGCGCTCTAACTCTCCAGTAACTAAGTTTCTAGCGATGATTCCACGTGCTTTGCCGTCAACTTTAACGAGGTCCATCATTTCGTGGCGGTGGTACATTTTTACACGACCAAGACCAATTTGACGAGAAAGTGCAGAGTAAGCACCAAGTAATAATTGTTGACCAGTTTGCCCAGCAGCATAGAAAGTACGTTGTACTTGTGTACCACCAAATGAGCGGTTGTCAAGTAGACCTCCGTATTCACGAGCAAAAGGAACACCCTGAGCAACACATTGGTCAATGATGTTGCCAGAAACTTCTGCTAAACGGTAAACGTTTGCCTCACGAGCGCGGTAGTCACCACCTTTGATAGTATCATAAAACAAACGATAGACAGAGTCACCGTCGTTTTGGTAGTTTTTTGCGGCGTTGATCCCTCCTTGTGCAGCAATAGAGTGCGCACGTCTTGGAGAATCTTGGAAGCAAAAGGCCTTCACGTTGTAGCCCATTTCACCAAGAGAAGCTGCGGCAGATGCACCAGCTAAGCCCGTTCCAACAACAATGATGTCGATTTTTGGGCGGTTGTTTGGTGCAACCAACTTCATGTGGTTTTTATGATTGGTCCATTTCTCTGAGATTGGACCTTCCGGAATGCGCGAATTTAATGTTGACATAGCCTAATTCCTAGTGATTCATGAAAATAATAACAGGGATAATTGCAAACAATAGTGGTACTAATATTGCAAATGCCGCCCCCAGTTTTTTGATGAGCGGAGTATATTTGGGATGATTAAATCCTAAAGATTGGAAAGCACTTTGAAAACCGTGTAGTAAGTGATAAGCCAAAACGATCATGGAAATCACGTAGAACAATACGGCAAAAAGCGCACCTTCATTTTTACTTTTACTAAAGAAGTCCATCACCAAAGTATGTAAATCGCGGTATCCTTCAGCTACTTTTACATTGGTTCCTTTGATGTAAAGGTCTGTTCCTTTTTCGATGATGTTATTTGGGTCTTTTGGAATCGGTTGAACACCAGGAACATGTGTGTAGTACAATTCTGTATTAGCCGCACCCATCATTTGATTTTTCATTTCAAGTGTGTAGGTGTGTAATGGCACGTCTTCTTTAACCTTCATTTTCCACCAGAAATTAGCCATGTGTGTAGCAAGGAAAACAAGAATTAAGGTTCCAAGAATGGCCATGCTACGACTTGCTGAACTTGAATTTGCACCTGGCTTGCTGTAGGCATAACGCACTGGACGCGCCTTGCGGTTTTGGATTGTTAGTAAAACACCATCAATAACGTGAATGAGCACAGCGGCGTAGGTCACGTAAGATAGAATCTTGATAAAAGGATTGTGGCCCATGAAGTAGGCATACTCATTGAAAGCACGGCGGCCTTCTTCTCCTGTCTTGAGGATGAGTTGTAAATTTCCGAGCAAGTGTCCGATTAGGAAGGTGCAAAGGAATAAACCGGTAAGTGCCATGAACACTTTCTTGCCGATTGAAGATTTAAAGAATGCAGAGTTACTCATATGGATCTTTCATTTGAAGTGTTGCAAATTTAAGTTAAGAACACCTAATTAAAGCATTTGTTGACTAGATATTATAGCTCATAAAGCTATTTAGAATCATTTTAGATAGCTTAACTGGACTTGTTCATTTTTCACGTCTAGCACAACTTGCGCACCTAAAACCAATGCGCGATTGTCTGAGATGTGCCCAGCGGGAAAATCAAAGCAAATCGGAATTTTTCGGTATTGAAAGTGTTCGAGAATGAGTGCTTCAATCCCCATCCCAAAAGGAACATCGGTGTCTTCGAGTTCTGTCATGCCACCAACGATAAGCCCCTGAATTTTTTCAAGCGCCCCAGTTTTACGCAAGGCATGTAGCATGCGGTCAATATGATAAAGATGTTCGGCAAGGTCTTCTATAAATAAAATGCTTTCGGAAAAGTCATAGCGTTCGGGTGTAGCTAACATGCTAAATACGATGCTTAAATTTCCACCGACAAGCATTCCTTGAGCTTTCCCGGTCTTATTAAATGGGGATACAGGGAGATTAAAAGCGGTTCTATTTCCAAAAAGCAAAGCACTTAATGTTGTTTTAGCCGCTGGGCTATTTTTTTCAAGATTGAGTGCCATGGTGCCATGAATACTCTGAAAGCCAAGACTTTGTATTTTGTGATGCAGCACACAAATATCAGAAAAACCGATGAGCCATTTTGGTTCACGAATAAACTGGGCCCATTGTAAACCATCAAGTAGTTGGACTGAGCCATAACCACCACGCACACACCAAATGGCCTTAGCTTCCGGATGGTCGAGCCCTGCTTGTAGATCGGCAAGTCTTTCTAAAATACTGCCTGAAAAATAATGATGTCGGCCTCCGATGTGCTGACCTCTCTCAGACTTTAAACCAACAGAATGCAACCAATCTTCAGCCGCCTTAATGTAAACTTCTTCAGTAGCTTTCGCTGGTGCGCATAAATAAACGAGGTCACCGGGCTGCAGATTTGGTGGGCTTTGCAACATGTTTAAGTCAATAGATTATTCAAGAGTTTGAGATCAAATGTGCTCGTAATTTTTATATTTTCTTCATTACTTAGGACCAAAATTGGTTGAATACCAATTGCTTCGGTTACACTGGCATCGTCTGTAAATGTATTTTGATAGTCTTGTTCGTAGGCCTTTTTTAGCACTTCCGTTTTGAAGCATTGTGGGGTGTGCACAAGAAAGAACTCAGCTCTGTTAACCGTCTCAGAATTTTGAAAAGTTCCTTTTCGAATGCTGTCTTTTGCTGGCAAAACCGGAACAACTGCTTGCGCACTAGAAAGTGCCAGAAAACACCTTTCAATCGTTTCCAAACTAACAAGTGGACGAACACCATCATGAACAGCAATTTCTTCTCCTTCGCAATGTGCCAAGGCATTTTTTATTGAATGGAAACGCTCTTTACCGCCATCGATGAGCTGGTGAGGAATTTGAATATTAAATTGACCCAACAGTTCATTCCAATAGCTAAACCAAGATTCAGGTAAGGTGATGAATATTTGGGCCGTTGGATCGAATTGATAAAAACGCTCAAGGGTATGCATTAAAACAGGTTTTCCCTGAAGCAATAAAAATTGCTTTGGGATGTCAGTTTGCATGCGCTTGCCCAAACCTCCTGCCGTAATGATGATGGATCGTTTCACTAAAGCCAAAGATAAGTAAACTTTAGTTGTGGAATTTGACCGGGAGTATCTTTAGTCGGCCTGGTAAAAGTAAAATTTCAAAGGTGTGTCCACCGATATATTCTCCGTCGGTTTCAGCGTGTAAAAATTCAGCTGCTGACTTCACCTGTATAGGAAAGCTCACCGCTAAGTAATGTGCCTCTGGATGTTTGATCTGAAAACCTCTTTTCACCTTCATGACATTTTTCAAGTAGTCAAATAACGAGACTTTACCGAGCAACGTAAGCTTCAACTGCCCGTCATTGATGCGTGCTCCGGGATGGATATACAAGCCGTCTCCAAAAATATTTCCGTTACAAAAAGCGGCTAATAAGAGCTCGCCTTCGTATTGAAAATGAGCACTATGAATCTGAACTTGGGGTCTTTTGTATTGCAAAAAGGTTTTGATGATGGCAAGTCCATAAGAAAAGTTGGGCCCAAAACGCTTTCTAAAATTCTGAAGTTGTAAAACAACGGCCCCTCCAAAACCGATATCGGTGATGTTGGCGAAATAACGTGTTTGCGCCTCAGTTTTGAGGATGCCTAAATCAATGTTTTCGAATTGACCTGAAGCAATTGCTTCAAAGAAATCATATTTTTTTGGAAAGCCCGCCGATCGATAAAAATCATTGCCCGTTCCGTTAGGCAGTACACCAACAATTGGAGAAAATTTTGGGTCAGGATGCGTGCAGACGCTATTTACAATGATGTTAAAAGTGCCGTCACCACCAACGCAAATGAGATGAGTGCACTGCTCATTTAATTGATGAATAAAACTTCTGGCTGCCTCAGGATCAGAGCTGTTGTAACATTGAAAAGCAGCTCCGAAGTGCGTTTGTAATGCAGCAATAAAAGCTTGATTTTCCCGAAGAATTTTTTTATTTCCGTTGGTAATGCAGTAGATAAGAGGCATTCGGAAAGGTAGCAAAAAATTTAATACTGGATTTGCAGGCTACTTGACTGCTGCCATTTTTCGCCATTGATTTGGCCAGTGACAAAGTAAATGAAGAACCCTGGCGCCAATTTTTCACCACCGAGGTCAGTGCCATTCCAGTTAAAGTTCGGCTCTGAACTTCTGTATACCACCTGATTATTTTGATTTAAAACCACCAGACTGAAGTCAGAAACAGCAAGCCCCTTCCAATCTATTTCTAGCCAATCATTTTGGCCGTCATTGTTCGGGGTAAATACATTAGGCAACTTGATTTTTGGCGTATTTGTGAGCGACGTAATTCTTGAGTTTTGAGTAGGCGCAGCAGTAGCTTGAGTTGAAACCGCAGTAGACCCTGTAGTTACTGCTCCAACGTTATTAGCACGCACCGGACTTGTTTGATTTACCGAAGATGCATTATTTGAAGCTGGCGCAGGTTGTGTTTGAGGCGACGATTGTATTTGTTCTGCTAATGGAAAACCAATAACAGGAATAGCGTTGGTCTGTGGCGTTGTTTCAGGTTGCGTCTGAGTTTGGATAGCACTTCCTGCTTGAATAGGGCGCTCGTCTTGAACTGAATTCAAGTTTTTTGATTTGGCAGCTGTTGTTTCTTCTTTGAGTGGATTTTCCTGCTTATTTGAAGAAATGACAAGTGGTTTTTTGCTGGAAATGGCTTGTGGTTCACCTGAGTTGGTGTAAAAATAAGCACCAACAATTAGGCCTGCGCTTGTTCCTAAACCAATGAGCACTTTAGAAAGAACAGACAAGCCCACCGGTGCAGCAGTGGCTCCGATGGAAGCAGAAACAGCAGACCAAATTGCAGGGTCCACAGGAACCTGGTGGTCCTGAAGGCCTTTGGCAAATAGATCTTTAATGTTGTCTTGTTCAGTCATTTTCAATTTTTTCAAGGCGGTCTTTCAAATATGCTCGGGCTCTGAGGTACTGTGTTTTAGAAGTACTCTCAGAAATGTTAAGTTGTTTGGCAATTTCTTGATGTGAATAACCTTCAATAGCAAAAAGGTTAAAAACCGTTCGGTATCCGTCGGGTAAACTTTGCACAAGTTTCAGTAGGTCATCGGCCATGAGTTTTTCAACGCTGTGGTCATGATGCGCTAATTTGAAACTGACATCGTCTATTGAAACATCCGAAAGTGTTTTTTTGTCTTTGCGCAATTGATCAAGACATGTATTGACCGTAATTCTTTTGACCCAACCTTCAAAAACGCCTTCAAACTTGTAGTCTGGGAGGTGTTTGTAGATTTTTACAAAAGCATCTTGCAAAGTGTCTTGAGCGCGCGGCACTTCTTTCATGTAGCGCAAACAAATCACGAGTAGTTTAGGAGCATAAATGTCAAACAACGCTTTTTGAGCCTTTGGACGACCAGCTATACAACCAAGTATGATCTCACGTTCATCCATAGACACAGGACCATTGACGGATTATATTTTCAAAAAGTTGCATGCGCAAACCAAGATAGTTTATTTCTTTTAATTTCGTAGTTCAACCCCGCAATCTTTCAACTTATGCGTAACGCTATTTTTGGAATCTTATTAATTTTTTTGAATGGTTTTCTAGGTCAAGCCCAAGACAATTTTACGGCCCGACCTAACGGCGTTCTTTTCCCATATGTTGCAGAAATTCAACTCAATGATCGCTTACAAATACAAGTAACAGCTGCCCTCGTTGAAAAAAATGCCAAATCACCTATTACCATATATAATGGTAAGGAAGTTTATCAGTTGTCCGTAAAAAAACGGATAGGTGATACCCTTATTTATCAATTTCCTGCCCAAGACGCCGAATGGCGAATTGCATTTAACGATGATTTTTCAGAAGCCAGCGGCTGGTGGATCAATTACAACAAAAAGGCGCCGGTTCGCTACCCTGTTCACTTGTACATGACGCTTTCAGAAATGATACCAAAACCTGATAGTATCTTTCCGGAATTATTCGGTAGATGGAAAGTACTGTTTGAGCCAGGCACGCCAAATGAAGAAGTGTTGGTAGGTGTATTTCAGCAAGAAATGAATGGGCGCATTTTCGGAAGTTTTCTTAGTGAAACCGGTGATTACCGTTATTTGCATGGTTATGCCGCAAATGGAAAATTGCATTTACAGACCTACACTGGTTATTGGGCCTTTGTGGTGGAGGCTGATTTAAATGGTAGTAATGAAATGACCGGTGTATTCTATAGTGGCGGAAAGTCAAGCTCTAATTTCAAAGCTACTAAAGATGAAACAGTTCAGTTAAGAGACGAAGCCGAATTGACCTATTTGATTAAGCGCGATGAAACAGTTGCGCTTAATGGGCTTCGAAAATTAAATGGAAAGAAACTCAATTTGGATTTTTCTAAAAAACAGCAAGTGACCCTGATTCAAATTATGGGTACTTGGTGCCCAAATTGCATTGATGAAGCCAATCTATTTAGAGAATTAAAGGCAAAGTATGGCAGTCAAGGTCTTGAAATTATGGCGCTAGGCTTTGAAGTAGGCACTGACCAAAAGAAACAACGAAGCAGGCTGAAAAAATTCTCAGATCAACTCGAACTGAACTATCCGGTTTATTTGGCCGGAACCTCAAGTAAAGAAGCAGCAGCTGCGTATTTTCCGATGTTGAATGGCATCATGAGTTTTCCGACTGCTATTTTGGTTGATCAGCAGGGAAAGATCATTGCAATCCATACTGGGTTTAGTGGGCCAGCAACAGGAGCAGACTACTCTGAGTTAGTGAAAAAATTTGAGCAAGAAATTCAAAACGCCTTAGAAGGCGCTCGCCAAAATTAACGGCCCATCAAGAATGGGTACTTGTCAATGTTTTTCAAGGCGATGCTTGTTCCACGAGCCACAGCTCTTAGCGGATCTTCAGCAATATGAACCGGTAATTTGGTTTTCGTAGAAATACGTTTGTCAAGACCGCGAAGCATTGAACCACCACCAGCTAAATAAATACCAGTTTTGTAAATATCAGCAGAAAGTTCTGGTGGCGTCATTTCAAGGGCGCTTAAGATCGCTTCCTCGATTTTGGCAATGGTTTTGTCTAGTGCATGAGCTACTTCTTGGTAAGAAACCATGATTTCTTTCGGAATACCGGTCATGAGGTCACGCCCACGTACTGCAAAGTCTGCTGGTGGATTCTCGAGCTCAGGCAACGCGGCGCCAACTTCAATTTTAATTTGCTCAGCGGTACGCTCACCAACAAGAATGTTGTGCTGACGACGCATGTATTCTTCGATGTCATTGGTGAAGTCATCACCGGCAATGCGGATAGATTTATCACAAACGATACCTCCAAGGGCAATAACGGCAATTTCTGAAGTACCACCACCTATGTCGATGATCATGTTACCCATTGGCTCTTCAACGTCGATACCGATACCAATTGCAGCCGCCATCGGTTCGTGGATGAGGTAAACTTCTTTTGCTCCGGCATGCTCGGCGGAATCTTGTACCGCGCGCTTTTCAACTTCGGTAATCCCTGAAGGAATACAGATTACCATACGGAGTGTCGGGTTGAACAAGCTTCTTCCTGGGTTGATCATTTTGATCATCCCCTTGATCATTTGTTCAGCACTTTGGAAATCTGCGATTACGCCATCTTTGAGCGGGCGAACTGTTTCGATTAATTTGTGTGTCTTACCATGCATCTGTTGTGCCTTACGACCAATAGCCACGACCTTTCCGGTTTGGATATCTTTGGCAACAATAGATGGTTCATCAACGACTACCTTGTCGTTCCAGATGATGAGGGTGTTTGCCGTACCGAGGTCAATGGCAATCTCCTGTGTAAGAAAGTTAAAAAGGCCCATGTTAAGCGCTAGTTTATGTTGTAACCTAGTGTTATTCGAAATTAGCGTCGAAAGGTTACATTAATTTCGAAACAATTTTATTTTTCTTTTTATTGCCGTTTTAATGCTTGAAATGGCGCACTCCGGTAAACACCATACTCATGTTATTGGCGTCACAATAAGTAATCGATAAATCGTCTTTTACCGAACCACCAGGTTGAATGACTGCATTAATTTGTTCGTTGTGGGCAATCTCTACACAGTCTGGGAAAGGGAAAAACGCATCGCTCGCCATGACTGCACCATTGAGGTCAAATCCAAAAGATTTTGCTTTGTGAATGGCTTGTCTGAGTGCGTCAACTCGTGATGTTTGTCCGGTACCACTAGCTAAAAGCTGACCGTTTTTTGCCAAGATAATCGTATTAGATTTGGTGTGTTTGACTAATTTGTTGGCAAAAAGTAAGTCTTGAATTTCTGTAGCACTTGGCGCTAATTTGGTTTTAACCTCAAGGTTTTCAGGCCCTTCAGTAGCTAAATCAGCGTCTTGAACCAAATAACCATTTAAAGCGCTACGCACTAATGTTGTAGGAAGTTCAATATCATTTTGAACCAAAATGATGCGGTTCTTTTTGGATTGTAAAAGTGTGACAGCTTGTTCGTCATATGCTGGGGCAATCAAAACTTCGCAGAATAACTCATTGACTAACTCAGCTGTTGCGTAGTCAATTTTTGTATTGGCGATCAGAATACCACCAAAAGCACTCACTGGGTCAGCGGCTAAAGCAGTTTCATATGCTTCTTTAAGAGTAGGGCGTGTTGCAATTCCACAAGCGTTGTTGTGCTTGAGAATACCGAAAGTTGGCTGATCGTTTTTAAATTCGTTCATTAAACGAACGGCAGCATCTACGTCTAGTAAATTGTTGTAAGACAGCTCTTTACCATGAAGTTTAGTAAATAAGGCATCGAGGTTACCGTAGAAAATTCCTTTTTGATGTGGATTTTCACCGTAGCGCAATGGGCTTTGATTTTCTTCGCTTATTTTTAAATAAGCACTGTTCTGATTCATGAAATATTGGTGAATCAGGGTGTCGTAATGAGAGGATACATGAAATGCTTCAGCGGCAAATACTTGTCTCTGTTCGATGGAAGTGCTCGCGCCTTGCTCGTTTAAGATGTCGAGGAAGTTTGCATATTGCTTCACACTCGGAATAATCACAACGTCGTTGAAGTTTTTAGCAGCGGCACGAATTAAGGAAATACCACCGATGTCAATTTTTTCAATGATGGCTTCATGGCTAGCACCACTTTGAAGGGTTTCTTCAAATGGATAAAGGTCAACAATGACTAAGTCAATAGAAGAAAGCTGATGTTCAGCCATGTGAGCTTGGTCTGCTGGTAAGTCTCTGCGATTTAGAATTCCGCCGAAGATAGCAGGGTGTAAGGTTTTTACACGACCACCAAGTATTTCTGGAAACTGAGTGACATCTTCAACAGCGGTGACGGGAATCCCGAGTTCTTGAATAAAGGCAAGGGTACCGCCAGTAGATAAAATTTCAACTTTGTTTTCGTGTAATTTTTGCACGATTGGCGCCAAACCATCTTTGTAATAAACCGAGATTAATGCGCGCTGAATTGCTTTTGAATTTGTCATTTTATATTGGAAAATGCAAAGTTACGGTATAAATAAAAAGGCCCACTAAAAAGCGGGCCTTATTTTATCATGAATTTACGTTCAGCATATAACCGGCTGACGCCGCTTCTATCCTGAACACATTTAGTTCACTTCGTTCATGAATTTACGTTCAGCATATAACCGGCTGACGCCGCTTCTATCCTGAACACATTTCACAGCCTTCTGGGTCGTCGAGTGAACAAGCGATAGCTGCTTGTTGGTCCTCGACACTTTGAACTTGTGCTTGCGCTTGTGGTTCTTCAGTGACTGTTTTGTCAACGGTGAATTTGATGGCGTCTGTTGCGGCTTTCGTACGCAAGTAGTACATACCAGTTTTCAAGCCTTTTTCCCAACCGTAGAAGTGCATTGATGTTAACTTACCAAAGTTTGCGTTCTCCATAAAAATGTTGAGCGATTGACTTTGACAAATGTAAGCACCGCGGTCAGCAGCTTGTTCGATGATGGCTTTTTGAGAAATTTCCCAAGCCGTTTTGTAAAGATCTTTGAGGCGTTGTGGAATTTCTTGGATGTTTTGAATAGATCCGTTTGCAGCCATGATTTTTTGACGCATGTCTTTGCTCCAGAGACCTTCTTTCACGAGGTCTTTGAGGAGGTGCTTGTTCACGATAATGAATTCACCTGAAAGTACACGACGCGTATAAATGTTAGACGTATATGGTTCAAAACATTCGTTGTTACCCAAGATTTGAGCAGTAGATGCTGTAGGCATTGGCGCAAGGAGTAAGCTGTTGCGCACACCGTGTTTTTTAACTTCTGATTTGAGCACATCCCATTCCCAACGATTCGTCGGCGTAACACCCCACATATCGAATTGGAATACTCCTTTAGAAACCGGTGACCCTTTGATTGTTTCGTAAGGGCCATCAACTTTAGCTAAGTCTTTAGACGCAGTCATTGAAGCAAAGTAGATGGTTTCAAAAACTTCGCGGTTCAAAGCACGTGCTTCTTCAGATTCAAATGGGAAGCCCATCATGATGAAAGCATCAGCCAAACCTTGTACACCTAATCCAATTGGACGGTGACGCATGTTAGAATTGCGTGCTTCAGCAACAGGGTAGAAATTGTTGTCGATGATGCGGTTAAGGTTAAGCGTAGCTTGGTAAGTTACTTCGAAAAGTTTGTCGTGGTCAAAGGTTCCTTCTTCAGTAACAAACTTAGGAAGCGCCAATGATGCCAAGTTACAAACAGCAACCTCATCTGGTGCAGTGTACTCGATAATTTCGGTACAAAGGTTTGAAGACTTGATCGTACCAAGGTTCTGTTGATTAGATTTGGCGTTTGCGGCATCTTTATACAACATGTATGGAGTACCCGTCTCAATTTGAGACTCAAGGATTTTAAACCAAAGATCTTGTGCCTTGATGGTTTTGCGTCCTTTTCCTTCTTGCTCGTATTTGGTATAAAGTGCTTCGAATTCTGCGCTGTGCGAATCAGAAAGACCCGGACATTCGTGCGGACACATGAGGGTCCATTCGCCATTTTCTTTGACGCGCTTCATGAATAGGTCTGGAATCCAGAGTGCATAGAATAGGTCGCGAGCACGTTGCTCTTCTTTACCGTGGTTTTTCTTGAGGTCAAGAAAATCGAAGACATCGGCATGCCATGGTTCGATGTAAATTGCAAAAGATCCTTTGCGCTTACCACCACCTTGGTCAACGTAACGTGCGGTGTCGTTGAATACGCGAAGCATTGGAACGATACCGTTAGAGGTTCCGTTAGTTCCTTTAATGTATGATCCAGTAGCGCGGATGTCGTGAATAGACAAACCAATACCGCCAGCAGATTGTGAAATTTGCGCACAAGATTTCAAAGTATCGTAGATGCCCTCGATGCTGTCTTCTTTCATGGTAAGCAAGAAACAAGATGACATTTGAGGCTTCGGTGTTCCGGCATTGAATAATGTTGGAGTAGCGTGTGTAAACCAACCTTCAGACATAAGGTTGTAGGTTTTAATAGCTGACTGCACATCTTCTTTGTGAATACCAACCGCAACGCGCATGAGCATTTGTTGTGGTCTTTCAGCGATTTTACCGTTCAAGCGCATGAGGTAGGAGCGTGTCAAGGTCTTGAAACCGAAATAGTCGTAGCGGAAATCGCGGTCGTAGATGATGCTTGAATCGAGCAATTCTTTGTTGTTCATGATGATCTCATAGACGTCGTCTGCCAGGAGCGAAGCAGCTTCGTTTGTCTTTGGATCAATGTACTGATACATATCTTGCATCACTTCCGAGAAAGTCTTTTTGGTTTCTTTGTGGAGGTTAGAAACCGCAATTCTAGAAGCGAGAAGCGCGTAATCTGGGTGATCAATGGTTTTTGCGGCAGCAACTTCAGCAGCTAGGTTGTCTAGCTCAGTTGTGGTGACACCATCAAAAATCCCTTCAATGACCTTCATGGCCACGGCTTCTGGCGAAACAAGCGGATCAAGGCCATAACACATCTTGATGATGCGGGCCGTGATTTTATCAAATTTTACGGCTTCTTTTCGGCCGTCTCTTTTTACTACGTACATGTGCTCCTTATATTTATAGTTAGGTTAGGTTTTTAAAAGTCTTCGTCGAGACTAAACGTTTGGTTTTCTTTGCCGGCCAACACCCCAGCTTTTTGATATTCACCAACGCGTTTCTCGAAGAAATTTGTTTTTCCTTGAATTGAAATCATGTCCATGAAGTCAAAAGGATTAGTAGCATTATAAACACGCTCATTGCCAAGCTCCACCAAAAGACGGTCAGCAACGAATTCGATGTACTGACCCATGAGGTCACTGTTCATACCGATGAGTTTCACAGGAAGTGCATCAGTGACGAATTCTTTTTCGATTTCAACAGCATGCGTAATGATTTCTCTTACTTTCTCTTTTGGCAATTTGTTAACCAAATGCTTGGTGTAAAGTAAACATGCGAAATCGCAGTGTAGTCCTTCGTCACGAGAGATGAGCTCGTTAGAGAATGAAAGCCCTGGCATTAAGCCGCGTTTTTTAAGCCAGAAAATCGAACAGAAAGAACCTGAGAAGAAAATTCCTTCGACAGCAGCAAAGGCCACAAGTCTTTCAGCGTATGAACCTTGATCAATCCAACGCAAAGCCCAATCTGCTTTTTTGCGAACGCACTCAACAGTGTCAATGGCATTGAACAAATAGTTTTTCTCTTGGGTGTCTTTGATGTAGGTATCAATCAGCAATGAATAGGTTTCAGAGTGAATGTTTTCCATGGTTACTTGAAAACCGTAGAAGAATTTAGCTTCCGTGTACTGAACTTCATTGAGGAAGTGCTCAGCGAGGTTTTCATTGACGATACCGTCAGATGCCGCAAAGAAGGCCAAAACATGTTTGATGAAGTGGCGTTCGTCGTCGTTGAGTTTGTTTTCCCAATCAATCAAATCTGGTGAAAGATCAATTTCTTCTGCGGTCCAGAAGCTTGCCTCGGCTTTTTTGTAAAAGCTCCAGATGTCATCGTGCTGAATTGGGAACAGCACAAAACGACTTTTATTTTCTTCTAGTATTGGTTCGTGTAGTGCTTTTTCCATAGAGTTTTGCTTATAGTTTTTCAAACTAAATCAGGGATACAAAATTTGTTAAAATTCGGTCTCGAATCAATTAAAGAAATTAACATTTATTTGAGGTTTTCAACACCAATTTCCGCAATCCTTTCTACATCAACGCTTCCGTGGATTTCAACATGCGAAATAAAGATATTCACACGTTTTGAAAGCGGGTATTGATAATTTTTAGTAAAAAAATTGGCTGTTTGAAACGATAATTTTTGTATGAAAAGAAACCACTATAAAATTAGCGAAGGGCTTGGCATTTTTCAAGACACAATTCAAGCAGTTTTGAACACGTTAATGTTGAATAACATGAATAGCGATGATCAAATACTTTAGTGGCTTAGGTTTAGTACTAAAAAATTATTCTGATGGTTTAGGACACCTCATTTTTACCAATGTTTGTTTGCACTGCAACCAAGAATTGGTTCATTCAGAAAAATACTTGTGTTTTAGTTGTTGGGAACAACTTGAGTCTACTTTTTATGAAAAAGAAAAGCAAGCAAACAAGTTGGAACGGATATTCTGGGGACGGGTTCAAGTGAAGTATGCTTGCTCCGTTTATTTTTATGCGAAAGGCTCAGTGAGTCAGTCACTTATTAGGGCTTTGAAATACGATTTTAAAGCGCCATTGGGTATTTATCTTGGAGAGCTCATGGCGCAAAAATTGGCTGCACATCCATTAAGTCAGTGTGATTATTTATTGCCAGTACCAATTCATCCAAGGAAGAAATTTGCTCGGGGCTATAATCAGAGTGAGTTGTTGGCTCGTGGGCTTGCTAAAAGTTGGGGAACACCAATATTGAGTCAGTTAGCCAAGAAAAAAAGATATACAAATAGCCAAACCAAATTAGACCGTTTTGGACGCTGGGATAATGTGCAAGATATTTTTAGAAGCAGCGAGATTTTGACTCCCGGAGCCCATGTTTTAATTGTGGACGACGTTATTACTACAGGCGCTACTTTGGAGGCATTGGTTAGGGCAATACAGGCGGTGAATCCTGAAATTCAGATTAGTTTGCTTAGCTTCGCATTTACAAAATAATTTGGCGTATTGGGACGGATTTTAATTTTTGGAGCAGGCCTTGCCGGCACTTGTTTAGCGCATCAATTATTGCGGAGAGGTCAAGAGGTTTTGATTATTGACTCTGGCGACAATCATTCAAGTAGCATTGCTGCCGGAATGGTCAACCCCATGGTTTTCAGGCGCATGAATAAGTCTTGGCGCCTCGATGAATTCATTAATGAGGCACAAGTATTTTATCAAGAGATTGGCAGTGAAATAGGCCAAGATTTCTTTCATCCTATTGTCATTCGTCGTTTTTTCTCTTCTGAGCAAGAGAAACAGCTATGGGAAGAGCGCCAAGACATGGCCGAATTTCAACCTTATTTAGAAAAATTAACTTCAGACGATCTCTTACATCAAGGGGCGACCAATTTATTTGGAAGCGGCCGGGTAAAACAAGCTTTTTGGATAGATGCACAAAAGTGGGTCGCACAAAATAGCACATACTTTCGAGAAAAAGGACAGCTCTCAACTGAAGAATTTGAACCTGAATATTGGAACCCGAGCACCCGAAGCTACCGTAATATTACTTATGACAAAGTCATTTTTTGTTTAGGATTCAGACAAAAATCGGAGGCCACCTTTTCCTTTTTGCCCTTGCAACAAACCAAAGGACAAACGCTACTCATTCAAAGTAAAGCTTTGCCCGAAAATGAATCATTGAACAGAAAATGTTTTGTGCTACCGGTGGGCGAGCAACAATTCAAAGTTGGCGCTACTTATGAATGGAATAATGCCAGTCTTGATACAACGCCAGAAGCCCAGACGCAATTATTAAATATGTTGGCTTCGCTCGGCAACTATGACCCACAAATTCTTGAGCAAAAAGCTGGTGTCAGACCAACTGTTTTGGACCGCCGACCTTTGATGGGCGAACACCCAACATATCAAGGGGTTTATATCTTTAATGGGTTAGGCACAAAAGGATACATGATGGCCCCAACTTTGGCCTCAGAACTTGCTGATTTCATGCTCGAACAAAAGCCTTTGGACCCCGAGACCGACATTCGCAGATTTATACAGATTTAGGGCTTAATCTAAGCTTGTTATATGCTATAGATTGCTTACTTTTGTTGCCTATGAATCACATTCGCAATTTTTGCATTATTGCCCATATCGATCACGGTAAAAGCACCCTTGCAGACCGCCTTCTCCAGACCACCGGAACCATTTCTGATCGAGAAATGCAAGCTCAAGCACTTGACGACATGGACCTTGAACGCGAACGCGGCATTACCATCAAGTCCCATGCGATTCAAATGAATTATAAATTTGAAGGCCAAGATTATGTCTTGAACCTCATCGATACCCCGGGGCACGTCGATTTTTCTTACGAAGTATCTCGTTCAATTGCCGCTTGTGAAGGCGCACTCTTAATTGTTGACGCTTCGCAAGGAATCGAAGCCCAAACGATATCCAACCTTTACCTTGCCCTAGAGCACGACCTCGAAATCATCCCGATCCTCAATAAAATGGACCTTCCTGGCGCTATGCCCGAAGAGGTGTCAGATCAAATCATTGATTTAATTGGTTGTGATCCTGAAGACATCATTCCGGCCTCAGGGAAAACGGGTTTAGGTGTAGACAAAATTCTAGAAGCAGTAGTGAAGCGCATTCCGGCTCCAAAAGGAGAAGAAAACGCACCGTTACAAGCCATGATCTTCGACTCCGTATTCAATCCATTTCGCGGCATCATTGCTTACTATCGCGTTAAAAATGGGGTATTAAAGAAAGGGCAAAAAGTCCGCTTTTTAAATACTGGCCGTGACTACAACGCTGATGAGGTGGGTATTCTAAAAATGGATTTACTCCCTAAAAACGAAGTAAGGGCAGGCGATGTTGGTTATATCATTTCCGGTATCAAAGCCGCCAACGAAGTAAAAGTCGGGGACACCATTACAGGCTCAGATAATCCATGTGAAACCGCCATTAAAGGTTTTGAGGACGTCAAGCCGATGGTCTTTGCTGGAATTTATCCAGTAGATACCGAAGACTATGAAGAACTGCGCTACTCCATGGAGAAGCTCCAGCTCAATGACTCCTCTTTGGTTTTCGAACCAGAGTCTTCAGCAGCTCTAGGTTTTGGTTTCCGCTGTGGTTTCTTGGGCATGTTGCACATGGAAATCATTCAAGAACGCCTCGAGCGCGAGTTCAACATGACGGTCATCACTACCGTTCCAAACGTGTCTTACAAAGCGTACATGAAAAAAGACCCAGACGAAGTGCTGGTTGTCAATAATCCTTCAGAGCTCCCTGACCCATCGGGTATGGATCGCATTGAAGAGCCATATATCAAAGCACAAGTGATCACAAAAACCGAATACGTAGGTTCTGTCATGACACTTTGCATTGAGAAACGCGGCGAACTCAAAAATCAGGTTTACCTCACGCAAGATCGCGTTGAAATTACTTTTGAAATGCCACTTGCTGAAATCGTATTCGATTTCTATGACCGCCTCAAATCAGTTTCTCGTGGTTATGCTTCCTTTGACTACCATCCAATTGGTTATCAAGAATCTGATTTGGTTAAAATGGACTTACTGCTCAATGGCGAACAAGTCGATGCTTTATCAGCACTAGTTCACCGCAGTAATGCTTTTGACCTCGGTAAAAAAATCTGTGTGAAGCTCAGAGAACTTATCCCGCGTCAGCAATTTGAAATTCCAATTCAAGCAGCAATTGGTGCAAAAGTTATTGCCCGTGAAACTATCAAAGCATTGCGCAAGGACGTAACTGCAAAATGTTATGGTGGTGACATCACCCGTAAAAGAAAGCTTCTTGAAAAACAGAAGGCAGGTAAAAAACGCATGCGCCAAGTAGGCCGTGTCGAGGTGCCGCAAGAAGCCTTCTTGGCCGTTCTTAAACTCAATGATTAAACCTTAAAACCCAGCATATGAATATTTTAGTTAGTGCACATTCCGGTCTACGTTGGATCGCATTAGTGCTTTTGCTTTTGGCTATTTACAATGCTTTTACTGCCAAAGAATACGAAAAGAAGCACCGTTTGGTGAATATGTTTGCCATGATTTCATTACACACCCAATTGCTTATTGGTTTGGTACTGTATTTCACCTCAGATAAAGTTCAATTTATTGAGGGCTGGATGAAATCTCCATTACTTCGTTTTTACGGAATGGAACATTTAGCAGGTATGCTCATCGCTATTGTTTTGGTCACAATTGGTCATAGCAAATCGAAAAAAGCAGTATCAAGTTCAGATAAATTCAAGGCAATCAAGCTTTGGTATGTGCTTGCACTCGTTCTAATCTTAGCTTTCATTCCTTGGCCATTTAGAACAGCATTAGGCGCAGGATGGTTCTAAGCAAACTTAGTTTATTAGCAACCTTGATGTTGCTTTTTGTTTCTTGTCAAGACACACCTAAAACAGAAGGCATTCAAACACAAGAAACGCCTGCACAAAAAGCAGCTAGTCTTTACTCCATGCACTGTGCACAATGCCATGGTGAAGATGGCAAACTTGGTGCGAGTGGCGCTAAAGACCTGAGCCAATCTCGTCTCTCAGATGCGGCTATTCTTCAAATTATTAAAAAAGGCAAGAACGCGATGCCTCCCATGGAAGCTTTGCTTGAAAATGCTGAAAACATCGAACTAGTAGCTCAACATATCAAAGGCCTGCGCAGATAATGGAAGGACACGTAACTGTAGATGCTGTTGAAGAACGTTGTGTTCTTGTGGGTGTAATTACCTCAGAAGTTACCGAAGAAGTAGCTCAAGAACACCTCGATGAACTCGAGTTTTTAGCTGAAACCGCTGGTGCTATCACCGTCGAGAAGTTTTTTCAAAAATTACCTTACCCAAATCCTCGTACATATGTAGGTACCGGTAAGCTCGAAGAAATCAAGCAGTACATGAAGGCGCTCGACATCGAACTCATCATTTTTGACGACGAACTGAGCCCATCTCAACTCAGAAATATTGAAAGAGAACTTGAATGTAAGGTCCTGGACCGAACCATTTTGATTCTTGACATCTTTGCAAGCAGAGCCCGAACTTTTCATGCCAAAACGCAAGTTGAACTGGCGCAGTTGCAGTACATGTTGCCTCGTCTAACCCGCATGTGGACGCACCTTGAAAGACAAAAAGGGGGTATTGGTTTACGCGGCCCTGGTGAATCTCAAATTGAAACGGACAGACGTATTATTCAACAACGCATTGCCCTCATGAAGGAGCGACTCCGTGAAATTGATAAACAAATGACCGTTCAGCGCAGTAATCGTGGGCAATTAGTCCGAGTTGCGTTAGTAGGTTACACCAATGTGGGCAAAAGCACCATCATGAACTTGTTGTCAAAGTCCGATGTATTTGCCGAGAACAAACTTTTCGCAACACTAGATACAACGGTTCGAAAAGTCGTCATTGACAACATGCCTTTGTTACTTACAGATACGGTTGGGTTTATCAGAAAATTGCCGCAACAATTGATGGAGTCTTTTAAATCTACACTTGATGAGGTCAGGGAGGCAGATTTATTAGTGCACGTTTTAGATATTGCGCACCCAAATTTCGAGGAGCATTATGAAGTGGTCAATGAAACACTGAATGAAATAGATAAGTCCGAAAAGCCAACTATAATCGTATTTAATAAAATTGATGCGTATCAGCCACCTTTAGCTGAACTCAACGAACCAGAAGAAGACATCACTACTTTAGATTCCTTGAAAAAATCTTGGATGGCAAAAATGGGCAAAACAAAATGTGTTTTTATTTCGGCCACTGACAAGGACAACGTAGATGAATTAAAAGAAGTTCTATACCACGAAGTCAAAGAGATTTTCAAAATCAGGTATCCTTACAATAACTTCTTATATTAAGCTGTAAAGCTTGGCTTACACGACTAAGTCGAGGTCAATTTGTCTTTTGCGCGTGCTTACTTGATCAATTCTAACCTTTACTCGGTCTCCAAACTGATACGTGCGTTTAGTTTTAGCCCCTACAATCTGGAATTTTTCTTGGTCAAAATAGAAGCGATCGCCAGGAATAGCTATCATAGGTACCATGCCTTCACAATAGATGTCGTCCATCCGTACAAATATGCCATGCTCTGCTATTCCTGAAATGGTGCCTTCAAATTCTTCACCAACAAAATCATGGGCATAAACCGCTTGAAAATATTTGGTAGACTCGCGTTCAGCCTCGGCAGCTTTGCGTTCATTTTTAGAAATTCTTTGACAAATGGAGCCTAGTTCCGAGCCGTATTTGTGTTTTTTAGTAGTAAGATCTTCTTGTAAAATCCGGTGAACCACTAAATCAGCGTAACGACGAATAGGAGAAGTGAAATGGGTGTAATGCTTAAATGCAAGCCCATAATGCCCAATATTTACGGTATCGTAACTTGCTTTAGCCATCGAGCGAATGGCCATAGACTGCACCAAAGAAAATTCATTTTCACCGCGAATTTCTTCAAATAATTCATTGAGGTTTTTGGCAATATTCAGTGGGTCATGAATATTTACTTTGTGTCCAAATTTTTCAATGAAAACCGCGAACAGTTCCATTTTAGATGGGTCTGGCGTGTCGTGCACACGGTAGACCATTGGGAAATTTTCCTGCCCTTTTTTCACGGGCGATAATCTTTCGGCAACTTTTCTGTTAGCCAAAAGCATGAATTCTTCAATCAGTTTGTGTGCGTCTTTAGAAGTTTTGATCACAACGCCTGTCGGGTTGCCATTTTCATCAAGCTTGAAACGCTGCTCTTCTGATTCAATGCTGAGTGCGCCATTTTTGAGGCGCTGATTTCTGTAATGTTTAGCAAGAGCATCTAATTTCCTGAGCTCTTCAGCATGATCGCCGTCTTTGCCTTCAAGAATTTCTTGCGCCTCTTCATAGGTAAAGCGACGGTCAGAGTGAATGACAGTTTTACCAAACCACTCTTGGTGGATTTTCCCTTTTTCATCGATTTCAAATACTGCTGAAAAAGCAAATTTATCTTCATGAGGGCGTAAGGAACAAGCCAAATTACTGAGCTGTTCTGGCAACATCGGGATGACGCGGTCAACAAGATACACCGAGTTAGAACGCAATAGTGCTTCTTGATCCATGGCAGAGCCAGGTCTTACATAATGACTGACGTCAGCGATATGTATACCCACCTCGATGTGCCCATTTTCAAGTGGACGAAAAGAAAGTGCGTCGTCAAAATCTTTGGCATCAAAGGGGTCAATCGTAAAAGTCAAGATATCGCGAAAATCACGGCGTTGAGCCACTTCTTGGGCATCGAGTTCAAGACCAACTTGTTCTGCTTCATGCATCACAGCATCGGGGAATACCGGATTGATACCTTGATTGTAAAGTATCGAAAGCATTTCAGTTTCGTTGTTGCCTGACTTTCCAAGCCTCACCAAAACTTCACCATAAGGTTTATTGGATGATTGTGGCCAAACGGTGATTTTTACGAGTGCTTTTTCACCTTGAAGTGCGCCGTTTAATTTTTCGGTAGGAATCTTGATTTCTATACCAGCTCTTGCGTTGTCAGGAACCATTAAGGCGTCGTTCTGACGAATTTGAATGGTACCAACAAACTGAACGCGCTCTCTTTCTGTAACCTGAGTAACTGCACCCTCGTCTCTTGATGGCCCTTTTTTAAATACACGAACCTTGACGCGGTCGCCATTCAAAGCCTGACCTGTATTACTTGGTGAGATATAAATGTCTTTCTCGTAACCTTCTACAGTTACAAATCCAGCACCTTTTTGAGTAACAGAAATGGTACCTTCAAGTAGGCTCTCAGCTTCACCTAATTTAAAAGTGTGGTGATTGATTCTTTGGATGGCCTTTTTGGAAGCTAAAACAGAAAGCGAATCGAACACTTGCTGACGAGCTCTGGGGTCACGGGCATCTAGAAGGGTTGCAATTTGTTTGTGGGTTAGCTCAACGCCAGGATTTTGCTCAAAAACACGCATCACGAGAGAAGTGATGCCGGCTTTTTTTCTGGGTGCTTCGTTGGGGTTGTGCTTGGGTTTAGATTTTCGTTTGGACATTAGTGTCTGACAACTAGTTTGCGTGTGATGGTTTTGGAACCAGGGGCTTCAAAAACCAAAAAATAAACGCCACTATTGAGATCACTGACATTCAACTTGCGATTTCCGGTAAGAAGTTCTTTGGAAATGACATTGCCTAGGGCATCCATCATTTTAAGTTGCATTTGCTCAACTCCTGTAAATGAAATATTGACATATTCTGTAGACGGATTAGGAGCTACCGTTATATTGAGTTCATCTTTCACTACAGGCTTTACACTCGCTGTGTAATCAACGATGAGGTCAACGGAGTCAAGCATTGAAAGACCGTTTGCGGTGATATAATATCTGAAGTGTGCTTGACCGTAAGTGTTGTCTTCTGGGTCAGTTGTGATTTTAAGTTTGGCGTATTCTAAAGGCAATAATGCAACAGCTCCTTGATTTGCTGGAGTAGTCCAAGGGTTTGAATTCATTTGAGAAGACGAATAACAAGTTCCACCAAAAGGATCTGTAGCATGGCCCCAACAAAGTTGCTCTCCCCAGTTGTTAGGTGTGATTAATTTTTTGCGGGAAACTCGCCAATTGACATTTTGTCCCGTTTCATTGATGACATGAAATTGAATATCAAAAGCACTGCCACTTGTTACGGCTATAGCGTGTGATTGCCCAGAGATATCAGCAGTTTGACCATCGAGATGAATAACGATTCCGTCTTGAGATAGTGCAATTAAGCTAAAAGTTAAGAAGAGAGAGAGAAATAAGGCCTTCATGTTTCGTATTCGTATTTGTTCAAATGTAAGGTTTTCATCGCATTCTACAAAATTTAAGCCATTTTTTCCATCGGCGCTTTTTTTATACTTTTGGATTCGGCAAGGTATTTGTCAACAACTCAAAAATTCATACATGAAAAACACACTATTTTATCTTTTTGTCGCTTTATTTTCCTTACAGGTTACTGCTCAAGACGCTCACGGTGATGATAATGTTGCTAAAAAAGTTCCATCTGTTAAACTTGTTGACATGAAAGGAAAGGCAGTAAACACAGCAGAATTAACTGCAAATGGCCCTGTAATTATTAGTTTTTGGGCAACTTGGTGCGCTCCTTGTAAAAAAGAACTCAATACTGTCCATGAATTATATGATGATTGGGTTGCAGAAACCGGAGTTACGCTTGTCGCAGTTGCTATTGACGACGAAAAAACAAAAAGCCAAGTGCCGGTTTATGTAAATGGTAAAGCTTGGGATTACGTGGTTTTAATGGACCCAAATTGGGATTTCAAACGCGCAATGGGTGTCAATAATGTGCCTCACACATTTTTGGTAGATAAAGATGGAAACATCGTTTATTCGCACAACAATTATGCACCAGGTGACGAAGAAAAATTATATCAAGAATTGCTCAAATTGAGCGGAAAATAACCCCATGAAATACTTCTTGTCCCTTTTTGGGTTGATATCTGTTCTTCAATTTGCGCAAGCGCAAGTCAACATCACTGGCAATATGGAAACCACGTTCCAGTATCTCAACGAGGACAGCGTCATCAATGCCAAGCAACCTATCCAAAAAGGCTTAATTAATTCTTACATGAATGTGTTTTACACGCAAGGAAATTTCAAGGCCGGTATGCGTGTAGAGTCTTATTTACCTAGAATTCAGGGTTACCCAAATCGTTTTGATGGTACGGGTATTGGTATGCGATTTGTCGGCTATCAGAATGATTTTGTGGATGTAACTCTCGGGACATTTTACGAGCAATTTGGTACGGGTTTAGCCCTGCGTACTTACGAAGATCGCAACTTGGGTTATGACAACTTATTAGATGGTGCGCGTATCATTTTAAGACCGCGGAAAGGCCTTGTATTCAAGGGGGTATATGGCGCTCAACGTTTATCTTTTCAGCAAGGACAAATTGTGCACGGCGGAGGTCTTGTTAGGGGCTTTGACGGCGAATTTCATCTCAATGAAGGATTTTCGTTTATGAAAGAGAAGGACCTTGACGTTGTTTTGGGGGCATCTTTTGTCAGTAAATTTCAAGAGGATGACAACCCAGACTGGATTTTACCACAAAATACGGCGGCTTACGGCGGCCGCATCAAACTCGGTTACAAGAAATTTTATGCCGATGCAGAATATATTCATAAAGAGCAAGACCCTTCCTCTGACAACCAATATATTTATAATAACGGCCATGCTGCAATTTTCAATTTACGCTACACCCAGAAAGGCTTAGGAATCCTAATTTCAGGAAAATCTGTTGACAACATGAGCTTTCGTTCAGACCGCACTAAAGATTTACAAGACTTACTCATCAATTTCTTACCTTCTCTGAATAAAACACATACTTATAATTTGGTGGCAACCTTATATCCTTATGCAACTCAACCTTTAGGCGAAGTGGCCTATCAGGCCGACGTATTGTATACTTTTAAGAAAGGATCCAAATTGGGTGGAAAGTACGGCACCACGCTGGGCTTTAATTATTCAACGACATACAGACCAGAACAAACTCTTAACGGGATTGATCTGAATGATTCTTCTCGTGTTGTTTATCACACGCGACCTTTTGATTTAAGTGATAGTCTTTATTGGCAAGACATCAATTTTAACATCACAAAAAAAATCAACAAGCAATGGAGTGGAATTTTGAGTTATTACGACATCATGATTAACAACGACGTTGTTAAAGTAAGTGATGCAAAAGGCATTATTCATGCTAGAATTGCTGTGCTCGAGGGAACTTATAAAATAAACACCTACCATGCCTTGCGTTGGGAATTGCAAGGAATGTGGGTGAAAAAAAATGACGAAGGAATAAACGACAAAGGCAATTGGGCGACTGCTTTGATAGAGTATACGATTTCTCCTGGATGGTTTTTCTCGGCCATGAATCAATATAATTATGGCAATGCAGATCAGAGCAAGCGCGTCAACTACCCAATTATTACTTGTGGTTATATCAAGGACGCCACACGTTTGACTGTATCTTATGGTCGTCAGCGCGCAGGGTTGTTTTGTGTGGGCGGGGTTTGTCGACCAGTGCCGGCCAATAACGGATTAATGATCAATTTAACGCATAGTTTTTAAGATGAAAATAAGTGCATTTTTTCTTGCTTTTGTAGTGAGTTTTGGTCTATTCATGATGCCATCTTGTGACCGCGTCAGCAATCCATACCCACCGGTTGTTAACCTCGAATTAGATACAACGTTGTATCCTGGTAATTGGGCTGAATACGTAGCTAACGAATGGCCAACTTTTACTCAAAACACCAACACTGACCGCAACATTCTAATTGAAGACTTTACAGGTCACAAATGTATTTTTTGTCCTGCAGCCGCAGATCTCGCGCATCAGTTGCATGAAGCCAATCCAAATCGGGTTTATGTCGCATCAATTCATGCCGGTGTAGATGGCATAGGCGATTTTCAAACGGTTGATGCCGAATATCCGCTTGATTTTACCAATCCTGATGGGTTGGCAATCGGCACTTGGTTCGGTCTAAATGATGGCGGCTTTATTGGCAACCCTAGAGGTCCGGTTAGCAGAGTTTCTAATGGCGGGGTTATTTTTCAAAGTCCAGGTCAGTGGTCTTCGATGACCAGCACGCTCTTGACAGCAAATAATTTAAAAGTAAATATGCAAGCTGCTTTGAATTATTACCCGTCTACAAAAGGTGCTTTCTTACACATTGAGGCCGAGAAGCTTGACCAAACTTTGACAAACGAATTAGGCATTGTTGCTTATGTTTTAGAAGATTCTTTAGTAGGTGACCAAAAAATGTCCGACAACTCGCATAATCATACTTATGTGCATCGCGATATCCACCGCAAGAATCTCAACAATATGCCGTTTGGTCGCCAATTGACAGCGGCCGATTTAAATAACGGAAAGTACTATGTGAATTATAGTTTTGTGGTCCCGAATCAATTGGACGGCAACTACAATGCCTCGAACATGCATGTGCTTATTTATGTCTATGACATGAGTACTTTAGAAATTTATCAGGTCATCAAGCAGAAAATTCAATAATGGCTTTACGGCAACAACTGATACAAAGACTTGAACAAAGACTGTCTCCTCAACAGATTCAGTTAATGAAGTTGTTGCAGGTACCTACCATGGAACTCGATCAGCGTATCAAGCAAGAACTCGAGGAAAATCCGGCATTAGAAGAAGGTCAGGAGCTTGAAGATGATGATTTTGACCAACAAGATGACTACGATGACGAGCACGACGACAACGATGAATTTGATTTATCAGATTACCTTGATGATGACATCGCCGATTACAAAACCCAAGCAAATAATCAATCACGCGATGAGGAGGAGCGCGTCATTCCTTTATCTGGAGAACAAAGTTTTCAGGAACGCCTCATCGAGCAACTTCACTTACTTTATTTAGATGAGAAGCAATTCGTAATCGCGAATTTAATCGTAGGTAATTTAGACGAATCGGGCTATCTGAACCGAGCTATAGATGCTATTGTAGACGATTTAGCGTTCTCGATGAGTATTGAAGCTACAGAGAATGAGGTAGAAGCAGTTTTGGACTTGGTTCAAGAATTAGAGCCAGCCGGAGTTGGCGCTCGAAATTTACAAGAATGCTTGCTTTTACAATTAAAGCGCAAGCAAGACGGTGATATTGTCAAATTTACAGCTCTAAAAATCGTTGAGAAGTATTTTGAAGAGTTTACTAAAAAGCACTACGAGCGCATCGCCAGAAGGCTAGAGATTGAAGATCAAGATTTGAAAGAAGCCATAGATGAAATTTTGCGCTGCAATCCAAAGCCCGGGGGCTCGATGCGTGAAGCAGCAAAAAGCTATCAACAAATTGTTCCGGACTTCACCTTATTTGAACATGAGGGCCGTTTAGAGTTAAGTCTTAATAGTCGAAACGCTCCAGATTTAAAAGTGAATCGGGATTATGAAAACATGTTACGCAGCTATGCCGAAGGGGCGAAAAACTCCAAGTCAGATAAAGAGGCTTTTCAGTTTGTAAAACAAAAACTAGACGGTGCCAAGTGGTTTATAGATGCGATCAAACAACGCCAACAAACTTTATTATTGACGATGGGCGCTATTCTCGAATATCAAGAAGCTTACTTTTTGAGTGGCGATGAAACCAAACTTAGACCCATGATTTTGAAAGACATCGCCGATATGGTTGAGTTAGACATCTCAACAGTATCGCGTGTGGCCAATTCGAAATATGTGCAAACAAACTATGGCATTTTTTCGTTGAAGTATTTCTTCTCTGAATCTTTGTCTACAGATTCCGGTGAAGAGGTATCTACCCGAGAAGTAAAGAAAATTCTATCAGATGCCATTGAAGCAGAAGACAAGCATAACCCACTCACTGACGAGAAACTTATGGATCTTTTAAGGGAGAAAGGATATAATATTGCCCGACGCACGGTTGCTAAATACCGAGAACAATTACAAATACCAGTTGCCCGAATGCGCAAAGAATTATGAGGATACTTTCACACTTATTTTCTTGGGTATTTTTACCCTTATTCATGCCAACTTATGGCATCTTGATTAGTTTATTTGTGCCGGCAATTAGTACAAGTTATTCCATGAGCTCGTTATATTTCGCTCCACTACCAACGAAATGGGCGTTATTTACAATCTTTTTCATGTTTAGTGTAGTTGCGCCTGGTGTTTCTTTCATTTTATTACATCGATTCAAAGTCATTAGTACTATTGATATAGAAAGACAAGGAGAGCGTGGCTTACCATTGATTATCATGCTTATTTATTCGCTTGTATTATTTTTCTTACTGGCCTACAAAGCGGGAAATAGCACCCTGCCAAGTTACTATTATGCTCTGCCATTGTCTGGTGTTGCAATTACAAGTTTATTTCTTTTGATCAACCGCTGGATTAAAATATCGCTGCATGCTGCTGGCGCAGGAATTCTCGTCGGATTTTTGGCAGTTTATACTTCGTTACAGTCTGATTTTAGCATGTGGTGGTTACTTGGTTCAATTATTGCTGCGGGGTTAACCATGTCTGCCAGATTGTACTTAAAAAAACACAGACCTATAGAGGTGTACTCTGGGTTTTTTTTGGCAACCATGATTACCGCTGGCTTACATCTTTATTTAATTCAAATCGGATGAAAAAGTTATTAATGCTCTTCTTAGCCTTCAGCGTATTGTCTGCTTGTGCTGACTTAAATAAAGAACAGCAACTCAAGCGTATTGAACAAGAACAGAAAAGACTTGATCAATTGACAGAAAAAATCAAAGACAAGCGTATGGATGATGTATCGGCGTTCAAAATCAATACCATGCAAACCGAACTGAAGATCAAGCAGAATTTATACTTGGACACGATTAATATGGAACTAGCCAAGCAACTTGATGCTTACAAGGTGATGCGACGTTCCATTAAACCGATCATCAAACAATATCGTCAGCTAAAGACAGGTATTAAAGAGGAGGAACAAGCCTTAAAACTACTTTATCAAGATGTCGAACAAGGACGCGGCGAACGTCATCGTTTTGATGAGTTTATCAAATTTGAGCATAATAAGGTGGAACAACTCGTTGCGCTCAGTACAGATTACCTTCGTGCTAAAGCGCAACTTTTTGAAGACTACTATCGCCTATATCCAACTGTAAATGCTTTAGCCAATCAATTAGTAGCAAAAGCAGAGCGTCGTAGATGAAACACTTACTTGCTTTAGTTTTCTTAGTTTTTGGCTTGCAGTTGTTTGCGCAAAATAACTCAGATCTGCAATTAGCCCAGTATTATTTCAATAACTCAGAGTTTGATAAAGCGCTTGTTTATTATCAAAAGCTTTATGAAGTAGACCAAAGCAAAGCAATTTTTACGCCCTACTTTTCTTGCCTCAGGGCTCAAAAAGACGACAAAACAGCCGAGAAAGTTCTAAAAAAGCAGATCAGTCTGAACAGACAAGATTACGAAGTGCGTCTTTTGGCTGGTGCTTTTTATGAAGAGCTAAATGAAGCTGCGAAAGCCAAAAAAATTTACGAGGATGTTGTAGGTGAACTAGAGGCAAATCCTAATCAAATCATCAATGTCTACCAAGCCTTTTCAAGCAAAGGCAAACTCGAATACGCCAAACGGACACTTGATCAAGGAAAGAAATTAGCACCGTATTACCCCTTTAATTTTCAGTATGCCGATTATTATGCTTTAGCCGGAGACAAGCGTCAAATGCTTTTGGCCTATTTAGATTATTTGGGTCAACAACCGGGCATTATTGATGCGATTCAGCAGGCGCTCGGCTCTCGTCTAGACCTTGCTAATGCCAATGGCTCCGACTTTCAGTTGGCAAAGGAAGTACTTTTACAACAAGTTCAGTTGCCAAATGCGCCATTGGTTTTCAGTCAAATGTTAACTTGGCTTTTTGTCCAAAATCGAGATTTTAATGGCGCCGTTACCCAAGTAATTGCGCTTGACAAAAGAAGTAAGGGCGGCGGCCGAGATGTACTCGAAATGGGTCATATATGTGTTGAAAATGCTGTTTTTGATCAGGCCAGACGTTGTTATCAGTATGTGTTAGAGTTGGGCCAAGAAAACCCAAATTTTTACGAAGCACAACTCTCATTACTCAACGCACGGTTTCAGCAAATCACCCAATTTAGAAGTTATACTAATGATGAAATAACGCAAAGTATTTTGGATTTTGAGACTGCCTTACAGCGCCTAGGAAAGGGAAAAGTAAGCTTACAACTTTCATTGCAATTGGCAGAAATCAGGGCATTTTATGCTGCTCAATCTAAAAAAGCGATAGAGGAACTTTTGCTGTTAACGAAAACACCTGGGCTCACAGATATGCAGCGTGCGCAGGTAAAAATGCTTTTAGCAGATATCTATGTACTCGATGGCGATATATGGGAAGCGTCTTTGCTCTATATGCAAATCGACAACGACTTCAAATTTGAAACAATAGGCAGCGAGGCAAAATTTAAGAATGCTAAAATTTTCTATTACGATGGCGAATTTGAATTTGCACAAGCACAACTCAATGTTTTAAAAGAATCAACATCTAAACTTATTGCTAATGATGCCATTCAACTGGCAGTTTTTATCACGGATAATTATGGCCTAGATAGCAATTATCAAGTGATGCTTTGGTTTGCTACCGCTGACCGCATGATAGCCCAGCACCATTACGATTCAGCTTTTGTGTTATTTGACAGCATTCAAACACAATTCCCCTATCATTCACTTGCCGATGATATCTTGTATCGTAAAGGCCAAGCGATGGAACAGCGCGGAGAGTGGCAAAAGGCCTTGGGCTACTATTCAGATTTATTGAAGCTACATGGAGAAGATATTTTAGCAGATGACGCCTTGTTCAGGACTGCAGAAATTCAAGAGCTACGCTTGCTAGATAAAACAACAGCAGTGGAGGCATATAAAAAACTTTTGATCGATTACAAAAGCAGTTTGTATGGTGCAGAAGCAAGAAAGCGCATCCGCCTACTAAGAGGAGATGCGCCTTCCGAAGATGATGAACTCTGATTTAGAGGTTTGGCATTTCTCTTGTGAATGCCGGAATTCCAGTGACATCCATACCAGTAATAAGGAGGTGAATATCGTGGGTTCCTTCGTAGGTTACGACAGATTCTAAGTTCGCCATGTGACGCATCATAGAATATTCGCTCGTAATACCCATTCCACCATGAATTTGTCTTGCTTCACGAGCAATATTCAAAGCGATTTCAACATTGTTTCTTTTTGCCATTGAAATTTGGGCTGAGGTAGCACGACCTTCGTTGCGCAATTGGCCAAGACGTAAAGTAAGCAATTGTGCTTTGGTGATTTCTGTGATCATTTCAGCCAATTTCTTTTGGATCAATTGGAAGCTTCCGATCGGAACGTCAAATTGTGTGCGTTCTTTAGAATAACGCAATGCTTGATCGTAGCAATCCATGGCTGCACCTAAGGCGCCCCATGCAATTCCAAATCGAGCAGAGTCAAGACAGCTCAAAGGCGCGCCTAAACCTGAACGCCCTGGAAGGATATTTGATTTTGGGACTTTGACGTTGTCAAAAATAAGTTCGCCGGTTGCAGATGCGCGCAATGAAAGCTTGCCGTGCATTTCTGGTGTAGAGAAGCCCTCCATACCGCGCTCAACGATTAAACCGTGAATACGGCCGCTTTCGTCTTTGGCCCAAACCACTGCAATTTGTGCAAAAGGCGCATTTGAAATCCACATTTTGGCACCATTGAGAATGACGTGATCACCAGCATCTTTGAAATTGGTAATCATGCCACCTGGGTTAGAGCCATAGTCTGGTTCAGTTAAACCAAAACAACCCATCATTTCACCAGTGGCTAATTTGGGTAGGTATTTTAGTTTTTGTTCTTCAGATCCATATTTCCAAATAGGATACATGACCAATGATGACTGCACAGATGCGGTTGAACGCAAACCGGAGTCACAGCGCTCGAGTTCTTGCATGATGAGGCCATAAGAAATTTGGTCAAGGCCTGGACCACCATATTCTTCAGGAATGTAAGGGCCAAAAGCGCCAATTTCGCCAAGTCCACTTAAAATGTGCATAGGAAAAGTTGCCTTTTCATAGTGCTCATCGATAATTGGTGAAACTTCTTTTTTCACCCATGCTCTTGCCGCATCTCGGACTAGTTTGTGCTCGTCAGAGAGGAGGTCATCCATGTTGTAATAATCGGGATGTTGGTATTGATCAGTTTTCATGATTGATGTTTGGTGCAAAAGTAAGCAATAATTGGTGCAGCTGTAGCATTAGAATTTGAATTATTTTTGTGTTCAGCAAATCGAATATGCAATCATTTGAATTAATAGAAAGGGGCTCACAATTAAATAGTTATTTGCTGTTTATATCATTGCTCTCATTGGCCTTCATAGCGTATGCAAGAATGAGCACTCCCAATGCATTGAGTTTGTCTTGGCGCAGGTTCTTGAAAACGAGCCGTGTTGAAAGTTTTGGCTTTGACGATGAAAAGATGCGCCCGCAAACCCAAGCGCTCTTTTTTATCAATTTTTATTTGTCCTTGAATCTTTGTGTTTACCTTTTTGTTACCGAATTCTACTCTAGAACCGAAGCGCTTTTGATGAGTACAATTGTTGTTGCAGCTTGGGTCCTGTATCAAACTTTGGTTTATCGCTTTGTGTTGTTTTTGGTAGACCAGTGGAAATGGGTGGCAGCATTTGCTGAAGTAAATAAGCAGGTTTGGTCTTTTACAGGCCTAATTTTCCTGGTATTGGCCTTTCTTTGGACCATTAATGGACAGGCCAACAACTTGATTAACAATGCATTCATCTTGAGTTCATTGCTGCTTTATTTTTGGCGAATTTTCAAATCTTGGCGAATCGCTCAGCAAGCAAATTTGGAATGGTATTATTTAATTTTGTACCTTTGCGCCTTGGAAATCCTGCCTATGCTTCTTGTATGGCGCTGGTTTTTAAGCTAAAACACATTAAATTAGAAAAATTGGCCATTAAAACCATTCTTGTTTCTCAGCCAAAACCCGAGGGTGACAAATCTCCATATTTTGATTTAGCTGACAAATACAAACTCAAAATCGATTTCCGTCCTTTTATCAAGGTAGAAGGTGTTGACGCTAAAGAATTTCGCGCTCAGAAGGTCGATATCAGCGAACACACAGCGGTTATTTTAACCTCAAAAGTTGCTGTTGATCACTTTTTTAGAATGTCAGAGGCGATCCGTTTTGAAGTGCCAGACACCATGAAGTATTTCTGTATTACAGAGGCGGTTGCGCTTTATCTTCAGAAATATGTGACATACCGTAAGCGCAAAATTTTCTTTGGTAAGCAAACCATCGAAGAGCTTGCCGAGCTCATGAAAAAACAAAAGGGTGAAAAATTTCTTTTGCCTTGTACAGACATCTTACGAGACAATATTCCATTGACCCTCGAAAAGTTCAATATTCCATTTACAAAAGCTATTCTCTACAAAACCGTGGCCGCCGATTTATCGGATCTAGAGGATGTTTACTACGACATGTTAGTGTTCTTTAGCCCAGGTGGAATAGAATCCTTGTTTAAAAACTTCCCGGATTTTAAACAAAATACTACTGCTATCGCTGCTTTTGGCCCCACAACTGCAAACGCGGTCCTCAAGAACAACTTGCGTCTTGATGTTCATGCACCACATCCAAAAGCTCCTTCAATGGTGGGTGCAATTGAATTGTTTATCAAAGAGCAACTCAAGAAAAAATAACCTTTTTCTAGGATTTTTTAGGCATTTCGCTTTTTTCCTTGAGCGGATTTTCTCTATATTTACACAAACTTAAATTTTAACGCATGAAAAAACTATTATTCTCAGCTGCGATGTTACTTGCAGGTGTTAGTGCAAATGCGCAGCTAGCCCCAGGAAGCGTTGCTCCAAACTTTACAGTTACTGCTTATCAATCTTGGTTGGCAACAGCTGGTACAACAAACAATGGTTCTTACACATTGTATGACTACCTAGACCAAGGATACACTGTATTCTTAGATGTTTCTGCAACTTGGTGTGGTCCATGTTGGAACTACCACCTTTCTGGTGCTTTAGAAGATGTTTATGCTAACCACGGCCCAGCTGGTGCTCCTGGTGTTGTTTCTTCTACAACTGATGACGTTATGGTTATCTGGATCGAAGGTGACGGTACTACTGCTGATGCAACTATGCTTGATGGTTCAGGTGCAATTGGTAACTGGATTGAGCCAGCTGCTGGTAACCAAATCCAATTCCCTATGGCAAACCCAGCGTCTGCGTCTGCTAACCAAATCAACAACGACTATGCAATCGCTTACTTCCCAACAATCTACCGTATTTGCCCTAACCGCATCATCGAAGAAGTTGGTCAAATGGATGCTACTGAATTGTATGCTACTGTAAGTGCATGTCCTCCACCAGCATCTGCTCCGTCTGATGTTGCTGCTTTGAGCTATACTGGTTCATTAGTACACTGCGAAGGTGCTTACACACCATCTGTTGATATTCAAAACAACGGTACTTCTGCACTTACTGCTGCAACTGTAACAATCACACAAGGTGGTACTACAGTTTCTACAGGTACGTACAGCGGTAACCTAGCTACTTACGGTGTTGCAAACGTAGTTTGTTCACCTATCGCTAACTTTACTGGTGGTGCATTAACTGTAACTGTAACAACTGCAGGTGACGCTTCAGCTGCTAACAACGGTTCTAACGCAACTATTGCTTCTGCTTCAAACGCAGTTTCTCAGTATGTTACTGTAAACATCACTACAGACTACTACGCTTCTGAAACCTCTTGGGCTATCAAGAGCAGCACTGGTGCAACTGTAGCACAAGGTGGTGGTAACTGGCAAGATCTAGGTGGAACTTCTGCAGGTCAAACTGTACAAGCTCCAGTTCTTGTTACTTTGAACCCTAGCCAGTGTTATACTTTCGAAATCTATGATTCATACGGTGACGGTATCTGCTGTTCATACGGTGACGGTGCATACTCTTTAGTTGATGCGAACGGAACAACTATCGCTTCTGGTGCTCAGTTTGGAGAAATGGATTCACGTGCATTCAAAACTGGTGCTTTAGGAATGGATGAGTTAGCAACAATCGCAATGAATGTTTACCCTAACCCAGCATCTTCTGAAGTAAATGTTTCTTTCGAAGCTACTAACAACGACTACTCAGTTGCATTAATGGATCTTCAAGGTCGCGTTATCGCAACTAAAAACATGACTAACCTTAACGGTACACAAGTTGTTTCTTTCTCAACTGAAAATGTTGCAAAAGGAAGCTACATCGTAACTGTTACAGTAGAAGGTCTTACAACAACTAAAAATGTTGTGATCAAATAATTTCTTTTAAAAGAAAGAAGAAACGCCCTCCAACGAGGGCGTTTTTTTTTGACCTTTGTTTATGTTTATTCCGTTACCTGCCGAACTTCAAACACACCCGCTACCAGCGCGCTTTACCTTTCCTTTCTATTATGATCTTCATCCCTTGGCTGCCGCTGCCGCGAAAGACTTACAAGCCTGTATAGAAAAAACAGATTTTGGCCATGACTTTGGTTTGGATCGAACTGAAAGATTGGGCGCTATTGGCAAAATGTTTGGGGTGTTGGTGGTTCAAAATCAAGAGGGAAAGCTTGGTTATTTAGCTGCTTTTTCCGGAAAACTAGGCAATTCAAATGAGCACCAAGGCTTTGTTCCGCCTGTATTTGATTTACTTGAAGCTCAAGGATTTTTTCGCCGTGAAGAACAAGAAATCCACCAACTAACATTACAAATAGAGTCTTTGGAAAGTGCGCCAGATTTTCAAAATTTAGGTGTAGTTTTTTCGCAGCTAAAACAAGAATGGTTGCAAAAGCTTGATGCCTTTCAGCAGCAAGTAAAATTGTCCAAGGCGCTTCGCGATCAAAGAAGAGCTGCAATATTAGAAACGGAGGACAATGCAGAGTCTATCTTTGCCCAACTGCGACTCGAAAGCATGCATGAAAGCAGAGCACTCAAGGCACTTAAAAAACAAGCACAAGCTGAATTAGATGCAGCCCAAGCGGAAGTAAAAATTTACAAGGAGCATCTCGATTTAATTAAAGCGCAGCGCGCAGCCCATTCAGCCGATTTACAGCGCCGAATCTTTGAGCGCTATACCTTTTTAAATGCACTGGGCCAAAGTGTCAATGTCTTAGATTTATTTACTGATTCTCCGCCAGCAGGGGCAGGTGAGTGCGCGGCTCCTAAGCTTTTGCAATATGCTTATTTGAATAATTTGAAGCCTATTTGTATGGCAGAATTTTGGTGGGGAATGTCACCAGATTCAGAGGTTCGTATTCATGGGCATTTTTATCCTGCTTGTAAAAGCAAATGTGAGCCCATTCTAGGGCATATGTTAAAAGGGCTTGACGTAGATCACAATCCAATTACAGCAATTCATCCACCAAAACCTTTGGAGATTATTTTCGAAGATGACTGGATAGTTGCCGTAAATAAAAGCCCAGAGTATTTGTCTGTTCCTGGAAAAAATCCACAACCCAATAGTCTTGAAGATTTAAAAAAATATTTGCCGCAAGCTGATGGCCCACTATTGGTGCACCGTTTAGATATGTCTACCTCAGGTATCATGTTGGCTGCAAAAACAAAGTTGATGCATCAGCGCTTGCAGCGTCAATTTGTACTCAGAAAAGTAAAGAAGACCTACATGGCCATTTTAGATGGCATTCCAAAGGATGCTTCAGGAGAGATTAAATTACCACTTCGGGTAGACCTCGATGATAGGCCCAGACAATTGGTCTGCTATGAGCACGGTAGTTTTGCCCACACCAGCTATGAAGTACTTTCTTCTGAAAATGGCCAAACTCGGATTTTATTTTATCCGCACACAGGCCGAACGCATCAACTACGTGTGCATGCGGCACATCATTTAGGATTGAACTGCCCAATTAAAGGCGACGATTTGTATGGTAAAAAAGCAAACCGCTTGCATTTACACGCCGCATCTTTAGGATTTTACCACCCGCATAGCAACGAATGGGTGGAGCTTAATTGCGCCCCCACCTTCTAACAAAAGCGCGTTAAATTTTTGGCTCTAGCCAATCTCCGTATTCTCTAATGAGATCCACAAGCGCTTCTACGGCTTCTGTTTCGTTGATATTCCTGCGCACAATCTCTTTTTCTTTATAAAGATTGATCTTGCCAGGGCCTGTTCCGACATAGCCGTAATCGGCATCGGCCATTTCACCGGGTCCGTTCACAATACAACCCATAATTCCGATTTTAATCCCCTTTAAGTGCGAGGTGCGCTGTCTAATTTTAGCAGTGGTTTCTTGTAAATCAAAAAGGGTGCGGCCACAAGATGGGCAAGAAATATATTCTGTTTTTGAAATACGGGTACGTGTAGCCTGTAAAATGCCAAAAGATGTAGAGTTAATATACTGAGCACCTAAGTCGGCGTTTAGCCAAATCCCATCGCCAAATCCATCAATTAATATGGCGCCTGCATCTGCTCCTGAATAAAGCTGAAAGCGTTCAAGTTCATTGGTTTCGTATTGATACGAGAGAATAACGGGCTGCTGCAAGTTCTTCTCTTGCATTTCCAAAAAGAAGCGGCGGTATAGTTGTGTTTTGTTGTCAAATGCTGTATTCAAAATGATGCAAACATTTGGCAACATGGCTAACGCTTCAGGAATTTGGTCCTCTGCCTCAAGCGGCAAGAAGCAAGCTTGATTGGGTTCGATTTCTTGGAGTTGTTCTTGAAGAACAAGTGGGTAAAAACCTTGTTTTTGGCTGTAATGTGCTTTCCAAAAATCGTAATCTACAATAATACCTAGTGTGCCAGGTACTTCAAAATCGAGCTTGTTGCTGCCAATATAGACATAATCGGCAGCCTGATCTTGAAGGTTCCATTTGTCGAGTGGTACGCTATATTGATAGCCAAATCCAAAGAAATGTGCATGCTTGATTTCGGCAACATCCGATAGGTCAGCTAAAACTACTGGTACATTTTTTCCTCCGATGTTGTGAATGGATGCGCTATTTCTTCTGCTGTAACTAAACGGATCGTATTGAAGTGCTGTTTTTGGTGCTTCAAAAGCGAAAGCATTGTAATTGTTATATTTTGCGATTAATTTTTGGGCAACCGGTATTTCAGCCTCAGGCGCTTCAGTTAAAGAAACACGAATGGTGTCTCCGAGTCCGTCTTCTAAAAGTGCACCAATGCCAACCGCAGATTTGATGCGTCCATCTTCTCCGTCGCCAGCTTCAGTTACGCCTAAATGTAAAGGATAAACAGTGCTGCGTTCGATCATCTTAGCCATGAGCAGGCGATAGGCCTGAACCATAACTAACGTATTACTGGCTTTCATGGAGATAACCAATTGGTCAAAATCGTGCTTTTCACAAATACGAATGAATTCAAGCGCAGATTCAACCATGCCTTCAGGTGTGTCACCATAACGGCTCAAAATGCGATCAGATAAAGAACCGTGATTGGTCCCAATTCTCATTGCTGTGCCGTGTTCTTTGCAAAGTAAAACGAGTGGGGTAAATTTCTCCTCAATGCGTTTGAGTTCAGCTTGGTAACTAGCGTCGGTGAATTCGATTTCTTCAAATTTCTTTTTGTCTGCGTAGTTCCCCGGATTCACGCGTACTTTTTCGACAAGTTTGGCAGCAATTTCAGCCGCATTGGGCGTAAAGTGGATATCTGCAACCAAAGGGGCGTTATACCCTCTTTTAACCAGTTCTGCCTTTATGTTTTGTAAGTTCTCTGCTTCGTTTTTACTTGGGGCTGTAAGTCTAACTAGCTCGCAACCTGCGTCAATCATTCGAATGGATTGTGCAACGGAGCCTTCGGTGTCCATGGTATCAGTGGTGGTCATGGATTGGACCCGAATAGAATTTTCTCCTCCCAATTTCAAGCTGCCAATTTGAACTTCTTTGGTGAGTATGCGCGTGCGGTTCCAGGGGTCAAGACAATAACGTTGCATTTGTTTTTTTTAGTCTAACAAAGGTAAGGATTCAATTGTTTGTGCGTTCTTTGTTTCAAAGGTATTCTCATGAGGCAAATATGCTACGTTATCCTGATTTGTTTTTGCTTTTTTTCTTCTTGTCAGGAAGAACAAAAACCTATTGCGCAACGGAGTCTAAAACCTAAAAAAACTCAAGGAATCGCACCTTATTCAAATCCTGTTGCCTCAAAAAATGTATTGAATAAAAAGCAACCGTCCAAAATTATTCCGCAGGTTTTGCCTCCACCTGACCCTGATCCAGAACCGCCTTTTCCTTATCTAGAACCACCAGGTTATCCTCCAGACCCTATGGATCCGGTATCACCGGTTTCATTTCCAAAAACAATACACGACAGCATTGTCAGTTTTCCATACGCAGCGGCCTCATATGGGAATCATCCGGATGAATTAATCAAATTTATTGACTACAAAATTGCCAATAGCACAGAATGGTCTTACCTCAAGGAGCTAGGTTTCGAGGGGAAAATTTATATACGTTTGCTCATCGATACAAAAGGCAAAGTGAGAGAGGTTACTTTTTTAAAGTTCACTGATCCACAATTAGAAATTTTAAAAAGCAGGTTAAAAAATGCTTTTATATCGATGCCAAACTGGCTGTCGGCAAAAGATGAGCATGGTCAAAGTGTCGTTTCTGAATTTACCTTCCCATTTAGGATTCAATTTGAATAATGCAGGCATTTAGCGTTTTTTAAGCACAGCATCAGTATCTTTACTTTCACATGAAAGTATTTGAATACAAGATAGACCTGAAGTGGCGCATACTCGGCCTTCTCCTGTTATTGAGTTTTCTTTATGCATTTTGGCAGCATTTTTCAAGTGACATCTTGCCCATTCACGAATGCAGAAAGTCTGATTCTTTGACGCAGGCCATTCAGTATATGAGAGGAGCGTCATTTTTAGAACCGCAAACCAACTGGATTTCGCCGATGGGTAATCGCCATGCTGCTGCTGAATTTCCGATTGTTTATTACATAATTGGGCAAATCTGGAAACTGACAGGTTATCAACTTTGGCTCTCTAAACTTTTTAGTTTGGGGCTTTTAATGACGGCCATCATTTCCTTGCGACACTTCTTGCTTTGGTTCTTTGAGTCTAAACAAAAAGTACTGGTCTTTTCAGCCATCATATTTAGCGCTCCGGTCTTGATTTACTATGCAGACACCGTTTTGCCTAATATTTATGCCTTCTCGTTTTTGCTACTCGCCATCAGTGCCTGCTTCTCTTATTTGCAAACAAAGAGCAAGTGGAGTTATTTAGGCTTTACTATTTTTCTCTGTTTAGCTATCCTTATCAAGGTCACGGCTTTAATTGCCGTTTTGGCTTTTCTCGGGGCTTTATTTTTTACAGTACTCCTGACCAACACCTGGAAATCATACCTTTCAGATCGTCGCGTTTATTGGTTGGGCCTAAGTGTGCTTATAGCCCTGCTGAGCAGTTTTCTGTGGTATACTTATGCCATCCGTTACAATGCCGCACATGGTTCAACTATTTTCTCAACGACCATCAGACCCATTTGGGAGGTAAGTACCGAAGAACAAATTCGCATCATCAAACTCGTTTTGACAGAACATCTCAAGGAAATGTACCACCAACTCATTTTAGTGCCTTTGGTGCTTATAGGTTTTTGGGCTTTGTTCAAAAAGGAAATCGCACTTTACTTGCGCTTGCTGATTGTCATTTCTTTCATAGGAACCATTGCCTATTTCATTTTGTGGTTTTGGGTTTTTGATGTCCACGATTATTATTTTATTGAAATCTTGTTTGTTCCTCTGATTTTGATGGCTATTTACATGAAATATACGGCTTCATTTATAGCAGCTGCGCAATGGCAAAAACGAATTGCTTATGTTGGCCTTACGCTCATTTTTCTCAATGCTGTTTCTTATACCCAGGTAGCAGCAGGGAACCAAAATATCATTGTTAAAAACACACCACTGACCTCTAGTTTTATCCGAGGAAATTGGGGTTGGTTTTACTTCAATCAAGATGAAACGCTGGGCCAAATTCAAGCACAGCGAGAAGAAATTAAATACTTAATCGGCAGCAACGATACCGTTTTTTGTTTTTCGGACCCTTATCCAAATGTGCACCTTACAGCCATAGATCGCATTGGTTACAGCAATTATAGTTTGTACAGAGATCAGCCGTTTGTACCTCAAATACAAAGTCTAATTGATAAAGGAGCAAGTAAATTATTGATTTTGCAGCAAGATACAGCTCATGTGGATATCAAACCCTTTTTAAAGCATTTGCTTTATAAGCATAAGCACGTTCAACTCTACGACTTAAGACCCTTCAGAAAATAAAGTTAGCTCCACAAAAAAGCAACTGCCTTTTCCTTCCTCAGATTCAAAATGAATTTTCCCGTCGTGCTTTTCTAGAATTTGTCGCACGACGTTCAGTCCAATTCCAGACCCCGATGATTTTGTTGTAAAGTAGGGTGTAAATATTTTTTCTTTTGCAGCTTCACTGATGCCTACTCCGTTGTCTTTAACAGCCAATGTAAGGCGCTTCTCTTTGCTGGCTATAGTTATTTGGATGACAGGATTTACAGTTTCTTGTGTGGCCTGGAGTGCATTATTGATGAGGTTATTTAAAACCTGACCGAGCATTTTTTTGTCTGCGAGAATCGTGAAATCAGTTCCTTTAGATTCAAACTGAATCATGGATTTATTTTCAAATAGAGGAATGATACTTTGTACCAAATTTTTTAAATCAAGTGGTTCAAATTGCGGATCAGGAAGTTTTGCAAATTGAGCAAATTCATTGGCCATGGCTGCTAATCCGTCTATTTGTTCAATTAATGACGGCAGTGCTTTTTTCACTTGTTCAAGCGTTTGTGGGTACCCATTTTCAAGGTTGCGCAATAAATGTTGAATGCTCAACTTCATTGGCGTCAATGGATTTTTAATTTCGTGCGCAATCTGCTGAGCGAGGTCACGCCAGGCACTTTCGCGTTCGCTTTTAGCCAATTTGTGTGCTGCCGCCTCGAGTTCGATGAGTTTTTCATTATAAGACTGAACAATAGCCCCAATTTCGTCTTTGTTTTGATAAGTAATGCGTTGATTTTTTTTGCCAAATTCTATATTTTTTACAGACTTGGCTACCATTTGAAGCGGCCCAATGAGCCAATTACTTACGACAAGCGCGATGAAAACAGAGAGCGCTAAAAGCAAAATAAACACATTAATAGCCGCCTTTAAAAACTCTTCTAGTTGTTGTTCATAGGCTTGTTGTTGTCCGAATAATTGCAGGTTGATGAAGCCCAATAAATTTCTTTTTTCATTCATGAGGGGCAAATAAGCACTGCGGTATTTTAAATTTCCAATTTGTTCTTGATGTGAGAAATAACTGCTTTTTTGACCTATGAGCGCATCCATTGCTTGCGCATCCATGTGCTCACCTACGAGTCCAAAGGCAAATAATTTAGGTCGTGAAGAGGAAATTAAAAAGCCATCGGCATCGTAAATAAAAATGTCGGTATTAAAAACGCTAGATAACTTGGCTGTTTTTGCCTCTAGCTGAAACCCTGCCTTTGTAGCATCCAGCGTATCGAGTTGTTTGAGCTGGTTATTAAGTTCCATTTCAACTGCGTGTAATTTCTCCTTGAGTGCTTGCTGGGCATAACCATCAAATTGTTGACCTATAAAGATGGAGCTACCCAAACCATATAGGAACAAAGAGATAACAAGGATAACCAAGAATGCAATTTGAATTTTTAATGACAAGCTCCATTCCCGACCCATCAAAAACCCTTGACCGCTAATAAAATTAATGGCGATGGTAAGCCCTCCCCAAAAAACAAATATGAAGGCAAAACTTGTAATGAGGTTGAGCCATGCGCTTTGTTTGGTCGCGATAAAAATAGCAGAACCCTCACCACTTAAAAAGACGGTGTGCTCATATCCGCGAAAGGAAAAGTGCTGTTGCTTGAGTAGTGATTTAGGAAAAGACTGAAGTGTATTTGGGAAATTGAAGTCGCCGGTTTGATGAATAAGCCGCT
>JBILTD010000011.1:0-18606 GCA_044371695.1 Crocinitomicaceae bacterium
TCTTGAGCAGCGTGGTTTGCGTTTTATTATTCAGTATCAAGCTACCACAGAAGCCAATGGCTCGGTTTTAGACCAACGATACAAAGGTCGTCGCATCAAGGAAGGAGAGCGCTTGCCTATCGGTGCGGTGGTTACATTAATTGTAGGTCAAAATGACGAAGGCGAACCCATTCCACTGCCAAATTTAATTGGGCTTACAATGTCTGAAGCACAGTTTATTTTTGATACGCTTGGGGTAAGTAGTTTCTCGTTCATCTGCCCTGACTGTCTCAATGGCCAAGATTCCTCGGCTGCCCGAATTTTTTCGCAGTCTCCAGAATATATTGAAGGAACTACCGTTTTTAAATCCACTCAATTTATCTTATCCATGCAAAAAGGTGGAGACGGTCAAAACCCATAATTTATGCGCTTTCAAATTTCTTTGTTGTTTTTCTTATTAGGGTCTTTTTCCTTTGGGCAAGGTTTGGAAGTGGGCCCAATACTCAGAAATTTTCAGCTCTCACCGAAGCCAGCGCAGTTAAAAAGCACGACCAATCAAATAGACAGTACTTTTTTCTACTCGCCTGACACACTTTCGCTGCCCTTTTTTGACGAGTTTTCCTCTGATAAATTCCAGAAATATGAGCAAGATTTTTCAGCGCCAGGTATCACACAACAGGTTTTTTACCAACTCTTAAACCCTCAAACCCAACAAGCACTTGCACAAAATGCTTCGTTCACAGATCAAGCAACTTTCCGTAGAACCTTTGATGTAAATACTGGAACTTTTGCTGATTCTATCTTCCCAACAACGGCAGTAAAGGTTGGTAATTTTAGCGCCTTCCCTGTCGTATACGAAACACTCGACTTGTACCCGCCATATTATATTTACGACACGATTGGCGTGCCAGACACCCCAGATACCATTTGGGTCCAGAACCCGAGTTATTTTCAAGATCAGGCAACTATTTTCTTTGCTACACTCAATGATCCGGGTGCACTTTGGCTAGATTCTTATGCTTATCGCAACGATCGCTACGCCGTGAATCCGCGTTCACTCGGGGTGGTAACATTTGATGGACTCGATGCCAATGGTTATCCTTATGCCATCGGCACTTCAATTACCAACACGGCTGACTATCTTCATTCTAAACCCCTTGATCTTAGTCCTTTCACTGCTTCAGACTCTTTGTATTTTTCTTTTTTAGTCCAACCAGAAGGGCTTGGGGATGTTCCTGAAAGCACCGATTCACTCATTTTAGAATTTTATGCCAAAGACCAAGATCAATGGATTTGGATTTGGTCAATGGCCGGAGATACAACTCAACCTTTTCAAGTGGTGCACCTTCCGATTTTGAATGCGCAATTCTTTAAAAAAGGTTTTCAATTGCGCTTTAGGAATTATGGGGCATTATCGGGATCACTTGATCACTTTCACATAGATTATGTGCATTTGCGCACCCAATCTGATATTGCAGATACTTTATTTAAAGACTTTGCATGGGTCTACCCCATTAATACCTTACTAAAAGATTACACAGCTGTTCCTTGGGATCACTACAAGTCTAGTAGCGTAAATCGCATGTCAGACAACTTAAAAGTAACGATTCATAATGGCAGCCCAAATCCAGAGAATAATAGTACTGCAGGGTCCTTATTTTACAGTTACAATGGTGCTACTGTTGCAGGCGGGGGGCTTTCGGGCTCGATTCTCTCTAACGGGCAACTCAATTATGCCCCACAAACCACCTATACTTCGTATCATGATATGACGCCAATACCTTTCAACTCGAATTATATAGGAGACGAACAAGTATTTCGAGTCAAGGGCACAATTTCAGCACAATTTCCGAATTTAGGTTTGAATGATACCACAGGGTTTTACCAAACGTTTTCTAATTATTACAGCTATGATGATGGCAGTGCCGAGGCCGCTTTTGGTCCAACCGGGACTCAAGCACGTTTGGCCGTTCAATTTGATGCCTATGAAGCTGATTCTTTACTTGGAGTGGCTTTCCACTTCGTGCCTTCTGTAATTGATGTTAGTTCAAAATTATTTTTAATCAGTGTATGGTCTAATGAGAATGGTCAGCCAGGAACTTTACTTTATGAAGATGACGTCTTTTTCCCAAGATCACCTATCTACGGAGATGACCGCAATATTTTTGTGAATTATTTTTTCACAGACACCCAGAAAGTGAGTGTCCCGAGCTCGTTTTTTATTGGTTGGAGACAACTTGATCAAGAGCGCCTGAATTTAGGACTCGATCGCAATATTGATCAATCAGATAAGGTTCAATACAGTGTAGATGGTGGCTTTACGTGGTACACATCACCGTTTGAAGGTTCAGCTATGCTCAGACCTATTTTCTCAACGGCCCTTGACGCTAGTTTAGGCATTAAAGAACCGGTAGTTGAAACGCCAGTTTGGAGCTGTTATCCGAATCCAACATCTGATTTAGTTCATATTGAATTACCGAGTCAATACCTTGGCAAGACTTTTCAACTGTTAAATATGCAAGGCCAAGTACTTTTGCAAACCCAAGATTTGACTTTTAATACGCAAGACCTACCTAGTGGTGTTTACATTTTGAATTGTGAATCGTCGAATTTATCGCCATTAAAATTGATCATTAAATGAGTGACGACCAGCAACTAGACCTCGAATTAGAAGAAGCTGAAGCCGATCTTTTTGAACACCACCGATTTAAAGCAGACCCAGGTCAAGAAGTTGTCCGAATAGACAAATTCTTAATGGACCGAATGGCGGACACATCAAGAAATAAAATTCAAATCGCCGCAAAAAATGGGAATATCCACGTCAATGGCCAAGCTGTCAAGCAAAATTATCGGGTAAAACCGGGTGATGATATTGCCATAGTTTTACCTTATCCGGTCCGCGAAATTGAACTGATCGCTCAAGACATTCCCCTTGAAATTGTTTACGAAGACGAAGATTTGTTGGTTGTAAATAAGCCCGCAAATATGGTGGTGCATCCAGGCTACGGCAACTATAGCGGAACAATGGTCAATGCATTAGTATTCCACTTCGATAACCTGCCAACAAGACCCAAAGATTATTTTGGCCGTCCTGGGCTTGTACACAGAATTGATAAGCATACTACAGGACTACTTGTTGTTGCCAAAACAGAGCTCGCGCTCAATGATTTAGCTAAACAATTTTACGACAGAACTACTGAAAGAAGATATCGGGCATTAGTTTGGGGCGATATCGAAGAGGGTGGAACGGTTACCGGTCATATTGGTCGCTCTTTAAAGAATCGCAAAGTCATGACCGTATTCCCGGACGGAGAATATGGCAAACCTGCGATTACGCATTACAAGGTAATTGAGCGCTTTGGTTATGTAACACTTATTGAGTGCAAGCTAGAAACGGGTCGGACCCATCAAATTCGAGCTCACATGCAATATATTGGGCATCCGCTTTTCAATGATTTAGAATATGGTGGAGACCGCATTTTAAAAGGAACGAAATCTTCGGCCTATGAAAAGTTTATGGCCAATAATTTTGACTTACTTCCCGGACAAGCACTTCATGCAAAGACACTCGGCTTTATTCAGCCATCCACAAAAAAATATTTAGAGTTTGATTCTGAGCTCCCTACGGGGTTTGAGCGATTGTTAGAACGCTGGAGAACCTATTGTTCGGATTTTAAATAAAATTTCTCTATTTTTGCTTTCCTTGGTATAACCAAGTTAAAACTACGCTTTATGAAACACTTATTCATTGTCGCCATTTTATCATTGTTTACAGTATCGGCAAGCTATGCTCAAACTCAGCCCGATCCAAAATTTGTGCGCCAAGCCAATGAAGTTTTTAATTCAGGTAACTACTTTGATGCTATCAATGTTTGTCAAGACGCCTACAAAAAATTAGGATCAAGAGGGTCACTCAGACAAAAAGGAGACATGGCCTTTAAAGTGGCCGAATCTTACCGTGCTATCGAAATGTTTGACAAAGCTAATGAGTGGTATGGTACCTGTATCGAGCTCAAATATTTTGACGTCGTTCCTGAAGTATATTATTATAAAGGAGACATGCAACGCATGATGAAAGACTTTGACAATGCCTTAAATAGTTACCGTGAATACAAAAGAATTGCCCCTAATTCTCGCTCGAAAGAATTAGCAGATTTAATGATGGCATGTGAGAAATATAAAGGTTTTGATAATTTTGAGACTTCAAAATTGGTAGTGAAGTCTGAGGCGAAAATCAATACCAAGCAAATGGAGATGGCCCCTTCATTTATGGATAAAAAAGGAAAGGTCATTGTTTTCAGTTCTTCAAGAGATGAAAGCACAGGTGCTAAAAGAGATCCAATCTCAGGTGAAAAATACATGGACCTTTACATTGCTGAATACGATGTTAACGGCAACCCTACCAATGTTAAATCCCTAGATACAAAAGGTGTAATTAATACAACTCAAAACGAAGGTTCTGCTGTGTTTGATGCCAAACGTAAAAATATCTTTTTTACACGTTGTCCTAATGCAGAAAAAATGGACTTAGGTTGTCAAATTTGGACCGCAATATACAATGGTGAAGACTTTGAAGATCCTAAAGAAATCAAATTAACTACTTCTGATACAATTTCAGTTGGACATCCTTGCTTGTCACCTGATGAACAAATGCTCATTTTTGCTTCTGACATGAAAGATAACGGACAAGGAGAAAAATCTTTTGGTGGCCGCGATCTCTGGTATGTAACTTACAACAAGAAAGATAAAACATGGGAGTCTGTACCACACAACATGGGTGACATGTTCAACACGGTAGGTAATGAATTATTCCCGTCTATTGGCCCGAATGGTCAACTGTATTTTGCTTCTGATGGTCTTCCAGGAATTGGTGGGCTCGATATTTTTGTAGCACAAAAAGTAGATGGATCAAACAAATGGACAGGCGTTAAAAACATGGGCTTCCCTTTCAACTCGGAAGGTAATGACTACGCGATGTCTGATTTCGATGGCAAATCAGGTTTCTTTACATCTGAACGCAAAACCACTTCAAACCAAGAATACGCACCAGATATCTGGAGCTTCAATACACCGCCAAACTTATTTGACCTCCGTGTTACAGTTTATGAATCAGGTAAAAAATCTAAAAAATTAGAAGGTGCTAAAGTTTATGTATCGGACGGCACTGAAAAGTGGGAAGGTGTTACCGATGCAAAAGGCAAAATTATTTGGAAAGAAAAACCAGACAAGAAAAGCCGTTATATCACAGCAGGTAAAGAATACACACTCAAAGCTGAAAAAGAAGGCTACTACGAAGATAAAAAAGGAGCAAAGGTTTCTACAATTAATCTTGATCAAAGTCAAAGTTTCATCATTGAAATGCCTTTGTTGCCAGTAGGCGTTATCCGTACGCCAGAAGTTCGTTACGTGTTTGACCAGTGGGTTTTCATCAACGATGCTTCTTGTATGTCACTTGACTCACTCAAGTTCTTGGATAGCATGCTTAAAGAATACCCAAATATTACCATTGATCTTTTCTCACATACTGATGCCCGCGGTGGTAATGTGCGCAACCAAGTTTTATCTGAAAACAGAGCTAAAGCAGTTTACAAGCACTTAGTCGAAACTTGTGGTATTGACCCAAGAAGAATTAACCCAGTTGGTCGTGGTGAAGAAGAACCAGCAACTTGGGTTGATGAAAATGGTCAAACAGTAGTACTTACAGAAGATTACATTAATCAGTTCAAAACTTCTGATAAGGCTAAGTTTGAAATGCTGCATACAATCAACCGTCGTACGACCGCAAAAATTACGAGTACAACATTTGACCCGGCAACTGCTCCGGCTCCGAATCCTGAATTTAAAAAGTTCAAAACACTACCAAGAATTTAATGCTAAAGGCGTCGGAAGACGCCTTTTCTTTTGAACTATGAGAAGGCTACTGCAAAAAGTTGTTTTTTTCTTTGAATTACAATCATTTGGAGTTTGCGAATGGTGGGCTAGGCGCTTAGGTATTCGCACCAACAAAGTTCGCCTAGGCTTCATTTACTTGAGTTTTATTGGCCTTGGTTCACCAGTGCTACTTTATCTCATCATGGCCTGGATTCTCGAACACAAACATTATTTCAAATTTCAAGCTAAGCGCAAACATTCAATCTGGGACCTATGAGAATCCTTATTACAGGAAGCAACGGATTATTGGGGCAAAAAGTCGTCGATCTTTGTCTAGAAAAAGGGCTAGATTTTTTAGCAACATCAAGTGGTGAAAATCGTTACAGTGCTTGCCCTGCTGCAAAATATGCTACGCTAGATATCACCGACGAGTCGAACATCCAAAGTGTCTTTGAAAGCTATAAACCCACACATGTGATTCATACGGCTGCCATGACCAATGTCGATGCTTGCGAGCAACAGCCGGAGGCCTGCGACCTCATTAACCGCCAGGCAGTTTACATGTTAGCTAAAGCATGTCAAGTTCAGCGGGCACATTTTCAATTACTTTCTACAGACTTTGTTTTTGATGGCGAGGCAGGCCCTTACAAGGAAACTGATACTCCAAATCCGTTAAGTGTTTATGCAAGATCTAAGTTTGAGGCAGAACGCATCTTGACAGAAATCAAAGATCTCAACTATTCTATTGTCCGAACCATCATAGTTTATGGACAAGGCGAGCAACTTTCGCGCTCCAACCTAATACTGTGGGCCAAAGAAGCACTGAGTAGCGGCCAGCCATTGAATATTGTAGATGATCAATTCAGAGCGCCAACTTGGGCTGCAGATCTGGCTTGGGCATGTGTTCGCATTTGCGAATTAGATCAAACGGGTATTTTTCACATCAGTGGCCCGGAGACATTATCCATTTATGATATTGTTTTACGTGTAGCTGCCTATTATCAGTTGCCAACAACCCAACTCACCCGCCTTAAAAGCGATACCTTGAATCAAGCCGCTAAAAGACCCCCTAGAACGGGCTTTATTTTGAACAAGGCGCAACAATTACTCCAATATGAGCCGCACACCCTTGAGCAAACTTTTGCTTTGTTAAACTAGAAAAAATTATCTTTAACTAAATTAAACTATATACTATGAGCGTTTGGCGTAAGAAACCAGTTAGTCATTTCGAACGAGACATGAAAAAAAATGACCTCAACCGCGTTTTAGGTCGTTGGGGGTTAACTTCATTAGGGATTGGTGCCATTATTGGTGGAGGTATTTTTACCTTGACCGGAATTGCTGCCCATGACCACGCTGGGCCGGCTTTAGCTTTATCTTTTGTGATTGCCGGAGTGGGCTGTTTATTTGCTTCTTTGTGTTATGCCGAATTTTCATCAATTCTTCCTGTAGAAGGTTCCGCCTATGCATATTCTTATGGTACAATGGGTGAGCTCTTCGCTTGGATCATTGGTTGGAACCTCATCTTAGAATACATGATGGGCGCCACTACCGTAGCTGTGGCTTGGAGTGGTTACTTTGAAAAATTGCTGCATCAATTTGGTATTGACCCACCGATGTGGCTCATGAATGACATGGTCACCGCAGCTGTAAAGGCAAAAGAAGCAGGTATAGCAGCGCCTGAATTTGCTTTTAATCTACCTGCATTCTTGATTACTTGGGTAGTTACTGCTATTCTTGTTAAAGGGATTAAAGAAGCCGCCAAAACCAATAACATGATCGTTATTTTAAAAGTTGCGGTGGTTCTTTTTGTCATCTTTGTTGGCTTCTTCTTTATCGACACCAACAACTACCATCCGTTTATCCCAAAAGAAGTGATTAATCCAGATGGTTCTAGTTCCTTTGGTTGGTCCGGTGTAGTCACGGCCGCGACGATCGTTTTCTTTGCCTATATTGGTTTTGATGCGGTTTCAACTCAAGCAGGGGAGGCCATCAACCCGAAGAAAGATGTTCCGTTTGCGATTATTATGTCGTTGGTCATTTGTACGGTACTCTACATTGTAGTTTCGTTGGTATTAACCGGGATGGTTCCATATAATCAACTCGATATCAAAGCACCAGTTGCTTCTGCATTTGAAGGGGTAGGTATGCCTTGGGCTACGGTCCTCATTACCATTGCCGCTGTTGCCGGGCTCACTTCTGTGATGCTCGTCATGATGTTGGGTCAGACCCGTATTTTCTTGGGAATGGCTAAAGACGGGTTGTTGCCATTTAAGGTCTTTGGAAAAATCCACGAGACCTACAAAACGCCATTCAGAAGTACCATTCTTGTCGGGGCAGTTGTTTCTATTGTCGCAGCTACTACTCCGATTAACAAAGTTTCAGAGATGTGTTCAATGGGAACGCTTTTGGCTTTTGCCATGATTTCAATTGCAGTACTCATCATGCGCATTAAACAACCTGAACTTGAGCGTCCTTTTAAAACCCCAGCAGTTTGGTTTGTAGCTATTGCAGGTGCAGCTTTCAATTTCGGTTTAATGTATTTTGTGCGTCCTGATACTTGGGTTGCCTTCATCATTTGGTCAACACTTGGTCTTGTCGTTTATTTCTTATATTCTCGTAAGCACAGTCATTTAAATGATGTTGCATTTGAAGAATCTTTGAAGGGCCACGATGCCATTGTCAATGCTTCTGAAGAAGATTAATGGCTGAGAATTCATCAAAAAAACTTGGTCTGCTCGATGCCACTTTATTAGTGTCGGGCTCCATGATCGGTTCAGGGATTTTCATTGTCTCTACACTCATGCTGCGCGATATCGGTTCGCCTGCTTGGTTGCTCATTCTTTGGATACTCACAGGGCTCATCACCATTTTTGCTGCTTTAAGCTATGGAGAATTAGCAGGCATGATGCCTAATGCTGGGGGGCAGTATGTTTATATCCAAAGGGCCTATGGCAAAATGGCTTCCTTCCTTTATGGCTGGACTGTTTTCACCGTGATTCAAACTGGTGTAATTGCTGCAGTGGCTGTGGCCTTTGCTAAGTATACGGCTGTCTTTTTCCCTGAGTTAAATGAGGTTTTGTTTGACACTTCCTTTTTAACCATAAGTTGGGCGCAGGTCTTAGCAATTGGTTCAATTGTTTTGCTCACCTATTCGAATGCGCAAGGAGTTCAAAATGGGAAGTTCATACAATTTATTTTCACTTTTGCTAAGCTTTTTGCTCTTGGTGCACTGATCGTTTTGGGGCTCTATATCGGACTCAAAACAGATGTGTTTAGCCACAACTTTTCCGATGCCTGGAAAGCAACACGCACCGTTATTGCCAATGATGGCGCAAAAATATTTCAGATTCCGCTAACAGGTTGGGCGCTGGTTGGTGCCCTCGGAGCTACGATCATCAATTCGTTATTTTCAGCCGATGCCTGGAACAACGTTACCTTTATTGCAGGCGAAATCAAGGACCCCAAAAAGAATATCCCCAAAAGTTTATTTCTCGGAACCCTTATAGTAACCGTCATTTACATACTCGCAAATTTGGCTTATCTGGCCCTGTTGCCAATCAACGGAAGTTTGGATGGCCAGAACCCGGTTGATCAAGGGATGCTTTTTGCCAGCAACGACCGAGTAGGGGCCTCTGCAGCTTATGTGATTTTTGGAGATGCAGGCATATTGCTCATGGCCGGTCTCATTATGATTTCTACATTCGGTTGTAACAACGGCTTAATTCTCGCCGGCTCACGGCTTTTTCATGCGATGTCACAAGATGGCCTTTTCTTTAAAAAAGCAGGGCAACTCAATCAGAAGGCAGTACCTGGTGTAGCGCTCTGGATTCAGTGCCTGTGGGCCAGTATCTTGTGCCTTTCTGGGAAATATGGTGACCTTCTCACCTATAGTACCTTTGCAAGTTTGCTCTTTTATATTTTGACGATTTACGGCATCTTCCGTCTTAGAAAATTGGAGCCAGATACAGCGCGTCCTTATAAAGCATGGGGCTATCCATTTATTCCTGCACTTTATATCCTGATCACATCAGCAATTTGTATTGACTTATTGATTTATGACTTTAGAAATGCTGGTTTGGGCTTGTTTATCGTGCTGCTTGGCATTCCGGTATTTTACTTAATAGAGGCTAGAAAAAAAGCAGCGCAATCCAATTAGTCAGCACCGAGAGCGTTAGCTTTCGATGAAACAGCCTTTTTTCAAAATTTCAAAACGTCTTGAACGCGGAACAACCTTGTGGTTAGTGATCTGTGCACTCATTATTTTTACGCCCCGGATTTATTTCTTACTGAACCCGCCAAAACTCAATTACTCATTTCAAATTATAGCATCGGAAGAGCAAATTCTTCAAAGCGAGCATGAGGCAAAGCGCTATCATCAAAAGCACATAAAGCTCTGGAAAAGATGTAGACCAACAGCGCTCACCTTACTTGATTGGCAGCGCTTGGGCCTCAGTTCAAAACAAGCGGCATCTCTACTCAAGTACCGCGATAAATATGGCTTTCATTCGTTGCATCAGATGCAACAAATTCGGGTGCTGGATCCGTCAATATTGTCCCTAATTCAAGATTCCTTGATTTTCGATGTTTCGTCAAGAAATGCATCGTCGCCAAAAATAGATGCTCCTCAATATTCAAGCATTAGAACCACTGATTTTAACCAACATAGAAACGAAGTTCATGCTCAAATCATCAAGCTAGATTTAAACACGGCGAGTATAGAGCAATTAGTGGCACTCCCGGGTATTGGCAGTTATTCTGCTCAAAAAATTATTCAGTATCGCGATCGACTCGGCGGCTTTTTAGCACTTGAGCAACTTTTAGAAATCAAGGGACTCAGCCCTGAACTTCTTGAAAAAACTTCAAAATATTTGCAGCTATCTTCAAAGCCAGAGGACATTTCGCTCAATTCAGTTACGATAGAACGCCTAAAACAGCATCCCTATTTAAGTTGGAACCAAGCCAACTCGATTATCAAAGTGAGGCAGCAGCGCGGTGGTTTTACATCAATAGAACAAATCAAACAATCTGTATTAATTGATGAGCAAACTTTTGTAAAACTAAAGCCTTACTTATCTTTGTGACATGACAATCGAACAACAACTCAAAGCCGTCATTAGAGACGTTCCTGATTTTCCAAAACCTGGTATTCTTTTCAAAGATATTTCTACCATTATGCTCGATGCAAAGGTGTCCAATGCGGTACTAGATCACCTTGTGGCATATTACCAAGATAAAGGTCTTCATGCCATCGCTGGTATTGAGAGCCGAGGCTTTCTTTTTGGTTATCCTTTAGCCATGAGGCTCGGTTTGCCGTTTGTGTTAATTCGCAAAGAAGGGAAATTACCTTACGACAAGATCAAACATGCCTATGAACTAGAATATGGCTCGGCTGTTATTGAAATGCATGCTGATGCCGTTGAGCCAGGCCAAAGGGTACTCATCCACGACGACCTACTTGCCACTGGTGGTTCGGCAGCTGCAGCAGCCACGCTCATTGAAAGGGCAGGAGCAACCGTTGCTGGTTTTAGCTTTTTGGTTGCCCTCGATTTCCTTGAAGGTGACAAAGTTTTGCAAAAATTCAATGACGAAAGTTATGCTTTAGTTCATTATTAAGCATTGAATAGCACCATCAATAATCAAGCAAAGCAAGTTCATTGAAAGCATTCAGTTAGTATTCAATCAAATCAAAAAAATCAACCAAGAATAATCAACATTCATCAATCTAATCATCAATCAACAAAATGAGTATTCAACTAAACGAACAACAGCAAATGTTGGCACACATGGTGCGCGACTTCGCTGAAAAGGAAATCAGACCCCACTACAAAAAATGGGATGAACATGAAGAGTTCCCTGTTGAGGTCATGAAAAAAATGGGCGAACTTGGCCTATTAGGCATTTTTGTCCCGGAACAATACGGTGGCTCAGGACTTTCTTACGCTGAATATGCAACCGTACTCATGGAACTCGGCAAGGTATGTGGCGGTGTTGGTCTTAGCGTAGCGGCGCATAACTCGTTATGTACAGGTCATATCTACTATCATGGTTCAGAAGCCCAAAAACAAAAGTACTTACCAAAATTAGCATCAGGTGAATGGATCGGCGCATGGGGCCTTACAGAAGCCAACACAGGTTCTGATGCCATGCGCATGAAAGCAACTGCTGTTCAAGACGGCGATTACTGGGTATTAAATGGCACCAAAAACTGGATTACCCACGGCCTCTCGGGGGACGTAGCTGTTGTCTTAATTAGAACCGGAGAATTACTTGACAGCAATGGCATTACTGCATTTATTATTGAAAAAGGCACACCCGGTTTTTCGGCAGTGAAAATCAAAGATAAATTAGGCGTAAGAGCAAGCGAAACAGCCGAACTGATCTTTGACAACGTACGCATCCCTAAAGAAAATGTCATTGGTGAAGTTGGAATGGGTTTCAAGCAAGCTATGCAAATTTTAGATGGTGGTCGTATTTCAATTGCTTCCTTAAGCTGTGGTATTGCTCGGGGCGCATTTGAAGCCAGCGTTAAATATGCCAAAGAGCGCGAGCAGTTTGGACAGCCCATTGCCAATTTTCAAGCCATCGGTTTCAAATTAGCTGACATGGCAACCCAAATTGAGGCAGCAGAGCTTTTGACCTTCCAAGCTGCACACAAAAAAGACTCCAAGCAACCGGTAACTAAAGAGGGTGCTTTTGCCAAGTATTATGCATCTGAAGTATCAGTTAAATGCGGCAATGAAGCGGTGCAAATCATGGGCGGCTACGGTTACACAAAAGAGTATCCAGCCGAGAAATTCCTTCGCGATGCCAAACTCATGACAATAGGCGAGGGCACCTCTGAAATACAAAAAATTGTGATTGCCCGAGAAATTTTAAAATAAACTTTGTAGAATTGATTTTCTGTCGTATCTTTGCGACCCAAACTTTTAAAAAGAGAACTAAGCATATGTTGATCATTCCAATTAAAGAAGGCGAAAACATCGAAAGAGCATTGAAGAAGTACAAAAAGAAGTACGAAAAAACCAATGTGATGAAACAACTACGTAGCCGTAAGGAATTTGAAAAGCCGTCAATTACTCGCCGTCAGCAAGTGATTCGCGCTGCTTACAAGCAAAGAATGCAAAGTCAGCAATTGTAACAAATTGTTGTTTTTAACGTATATCGAAAGGAGCTTTTAGCTCCTTTTTTTATGCTCCAAAAATTCGAAATCTATCTACGCCAAGAAAAGCGTTATTCTGCCCATACTTGCATGGCTTACTTGCAAGACTTAGCGCAGTTTAGCACCTACAATCATTGCGCTGAGCTTTCAGATTGGCAAGAGCAAAATCCTGCTACCATTCGGTCCTGGATGGTGCAGCTCATAGATGCTGGCATTTCAAACCGCAGCGTGAATCGAAAGTTAGCAGCGCTTCGTACTTTTTTCAAGTGGTTGCAAAAGGAAGGCCTAATTGCAGCTACTCCTATGAGTAGGGTTCAGGGCCCAAAAAGTGAGAAGCGACTCCCGGTCTTTGTCAAAGAACAGGAATTACAAACTGAAAAAACACAGGTCTTGTTTTCCTCAAATTTCGAAGGCATCCGAAATCAATTGATCATTGAATTGTTTTATCAAACGGGCATTCGACTTTCCGAACTCATTCATCTAAAAGAAAATGCAGTTTCGAGTCAGTCGATTAAGGTGCTTGGAAAGCGCAACAAAGAAAGGGTCATCCCGATAGCTGTTGATTTGGCTCAACTTATTGAAAAGTACCTGAGCGCAAAGCAGCATTTGCAGTTAGATCATCCTAATTTATTGGTCAGAGAAAACAATCAAGCACTTTACCCGCAATTGGTTTATCGTTTGGTTTCGACTTTCTTGCGCACCATTAGCTCTGTAGAAAAGCAAAGCCCACATGTCTTGAGGCACACATTTGCCACTCACATGCTCAATAATGGTGCGGGTTTAGAAACTTTAAAAGACCTTTTAGGGCATGCTAATTTATCTGCCACACAGGTTTACACACACAACTCTTTTGCTCAATTAAAGCAGGCGTATCAAACTGCGCATCCTAGGGCTGCGAAAACACGATAATTTAACGTGTAAAGCGTTGAATTTACCTATCTTTGCGGCTCAAATAAACTTATGAAATTAGCAACAGTTGGTAGTGTGGCATTTGACGCCATAGAAACCCCTTTCGGAAAGACAGATAAAATCGTTGGTGGAGCAGGCACATATATTGCCTTGGCTTCCTCTTTCTTTGTCAAGCAGCAAAGCTTGATTTCTGTCGTTGGAGAAGATTTTCCACAAGAAGTTTTAGCGGAGCTAGAATCAAAAGGAGTAGACATTAGTGGTGTCGAAATCAAGCACGGCGAAAAAACATTTTTCTGGTCTGGGCGCTACCACAACGATCTCAACTCAAGAGATACGCTAGTTACAGAGCTCAATGTACTTGCTGACTTCAAACCAGTTGTTCCTGCCCAGGCACAAAACGCCCCTTTCCTGATGCTTGGCAACTTAAGCCCAGAGGTGCAGCTTTCTGTCATTCAGCAAATGCAACAAAGGCCACAGCTCATTGCTATGGACACCATGAATTTCTGGATGGATATCGCTTTAGACAGCCTCAAAGAAACTCTTAAGCACATTGATGTCCTGATCATCAATGACGAAGAGGCCCGTCAACTTTCTGGAGTATATTCTTTGAGAAAAGCAGCCAAAATTATTCGTGAAATGGGGCCTTCAATTCTCATTATCAAGAAAGGGGAGCACGGTGCTTTACTTTTCCATGAATCGAATATTTTTTATGCTCCAGCTTTGCCGCTAGAAGAGGTTTTTGATCCGACAGGGGCAGGCGATACTTTTGCAGGTGGCTTTATGGGTTACTTAGCAGCAGCAGACCGCATCGATTTTGACAACATGAAACGCGCCATCATTGCGGGTTCCGCTTTGGCCTCCTTTTGTGTAGAAAAATTCGGCACACAAAGACTCAAAGAGGTGACACACCCAGAACTTCAAGCAAGAATGCAAGAATTTGTTTCTCTTTCTACTTTCCAACTTTAATTGAAAATGGACTTACAACAGCAAATCGCAGAAATTCAGAACTTATTAGCACAAGAAGACCTTGTGCAGTTGGGTCGTGAAGCTGGTCAAATCAAACAGCTTTTTGAAGATCAATTAATAGAATTAGAGCGCATCGAACAAGTCAAAAGACTTGAAGCACAGGACAAATCTGAGCACTATGAAGAGGTAGATTACACTGAGTTGAAAGAAACGTTTTTTGCACTTTACCAAGAATTCAATACCAAGCGCAAAGCTCAACAACAACTGCAGCAAACCCTTGAGCAACAAAATTTAAAACTCAAAAAAGACCTCATCATTCGTTTGAAAGAGGTCATCGACAACGAAGAGAAGATTGGTACTGCTTTTCAGTCCTATAAGGAAATCCATGAAACTTGGAAAAAGATAGGTGCCATTCCAAGAGAACAACGCGAAGCCATTCAAAAAGAATATTCTCGTTTATTAGAAATCTTCTTCTACAACATCAAGATTTACAAAGAGCTGAAAGAGAACGATTATCGTCGCAATAAGCAGCTTAAAGAAGACCTCATCTTTAAACTCAAACAATTGCGTGTTGCGCAGGTGACACTCAGAGACCTCGAGGCGCAATTGCATGCATTGCAAGACGAATGGGAAGAAATTGGCCCAGTGCTCAACGAAGATTGGGAAACCATGAAAGTGGCTTACTGGGATGCCGTTCGCAGTATCTACGACAAAATCAATGAGCATTACGAAGCGCAAAGACAAGTTTTAAAAGCGAATATTGACGCCAAGAAAAAACTCATTACAGCGCTTCAAGAAAGACTTTCGGAGTTAGCAACCTGGAACAACTTTAAAGACTGGGAAACTCAAACGGCATTTATTCTTGACCTTCAGGCCCAATGGAAAACAATTGGTGCAGGGGGCAGAAAAGAAAACGAAGCAGTTTATGCTGAATTCAGAGCATTGTGCGATACTTTCTTTCATGCTAAAAAGGCCTTTAACAAAGAGAAGGATGCCGCAAGTTCTGAAATTGCGAACCAAAAGAAAGTACTCATTGAAAAGGCGCTTGCTATCAGTACCTCACAAGACTGGAAAAACACCGCAGATGCACTCAAAAAATTGCAGCGTCAGTGGCAAGAATTGGGTTCGGCAGGTCAGCGCTTTGAAAATAAACTTTGGAAAGAATTTAGGGCGGCATGCAACGTCTTCTTTGATGCCAGACAAGCACATTTTGGCCAGCAAGATGCCGAAAACGAAACCAATTTGGCTGCAAAAAGAGCGCTCATCGACGAATTGGAGAAACTCAGCTTGCCAACCGACAAGCAAGAAGCATTAGCCAAATTGCGCGCATTACAGCAACAATTCAATGAAATAGGTCCGGTAGGCATCAAAGAGCGTCAAAACACCTATGAGGCCTTTAAAAAGCACATGGATGCGCATTACCAAGCACTCAAGTTAGAAGGCCAGGAAAAAGAGCGCGTTCTTTTTCAGGCAAAACTCGAAGGACACTTGTCTTCACCAGATAAATTAAAGTTGTTGCAAGCCGAACGCAATGATATCCGCAAGCAAATTGATGCACTTCAAAAAGAAATGCTCACCCTAGAAAATAACCTAGGTTTCTTTGCGCGCTCAAAAGGAGCGGATCAACTGCGTTCTGATGTCCAAAAGAAAATCGACGCCGCACAAGAAAAAATCAAAGGGCTTCGCGCCAAACTAAAGCTCATTCCAAATGAATAGTTTCATCAATTTATTATTGTTGCTTGTTAGTGTCCCTGCGCTCCTCGTGTCGGTCTTTGTTGGTTTTGACTTACCAATAGATTTCTTGCACATTACTGCTAGCGAACTCCAGTTCACCAACGAAATCTATCTCGTTCTCGGTTTGTTGCTCCTGATTATCGGTTTGCGCCGCACAGTACGCCGTTGGATGGGAGTTTCAATGGTCAAGCAGCAAGATAAATTTGTTTGGAACGAGCCGATTAGCGCCACCCGAAAAAATCGTGTTATTGTTTATAATGGCCTTGAAGCATTGGTTTTTTTAAGTTTACTTGTAGCGCATTTGCTGCTTACAACCGCTTCATTTTTTGTAGTCTTTGTTTATTTTATTTTGTTGCTTGACTCCATTGTTTTTGTTCTTGTCAATCAAAATCAATTCAGGGTAGGCCTCAGTTCTAAAGCCATATTGGTGGCCGATCGCGAAATCATTTTAATTTATCTCAATGGTCTGCGTAAAGTTTCTGTAAGTCAACAAACGATTTACTTTGACTACATCGAAGATTTACAATTGACCTTTCCACTTGACTGCATTCAAGAAAGCCAAAAAGCTGCATTTTTTGGTGCATTAGAGGCGCAAATTGACCGCGACCGCGTCTTGTTTCATCATACAAAGTAAGTTTTAGTAACTTCGTCCTATGTCGGGCAAGTCACCAAAAAAAATATTAGTACTTCGGTTTAGCTCAATCGGCGATATCGTCCTGACCTTTCCTGTCGTGGCGGCTTTAAAGGCAGCATACCCAGAATGCCAAATCGACTACGTTACCAAACCCGCTTTTCGCCATTTACTCGAGGCCTGTCCTGGTCTGAGTCATATTTTTACCCTTGAAAGCTCTATTCGTCAATTGAGAAAAGATATCAATTTTCAATCTTACGACGCAGTTCTTGACCTACACAATAACCTCAGAACACTTTTGCTGACTGCTTTTTCTGGCGTCAAAGTTTATAAGTATCCCAAAAACAATTGGAACAAATGGCTACTCACCAGATTCAAAATCAAGCAAGAGCGCAGACAGCACGTTGTTGAACGCTATTTGAGCACCTTAAAGCAAGCCTTTAGTCTAGAAGTTTTGGCACCGGAAAATCCGTATGATATTCCTGAATCGGAGCAATTTTCAATTCAAGATGCTACAGGATTTGCACCCGCAAAATATGTCACTTTTGCCATCGGTGCTCAGTTTGCCACAAAACGTTTGCCAACAGATTTAATGATCAAACTTTTACAGAAAATGGAGCATCCGCTTGTGCTTTTGGGAGGAAAGGAAGATCAACAAACAGCCAACCAAATTGTAGCTGCACTGGGGGGTCAAAAAGTTGTCTCAATGGTTGGTCAGCTTAATATTCATGGCTCGGCATGGTTGGTAAAAAATGCCGCCGCCTTACTCACCCACGATACAGGCCTGATGCATATTGGCGCTTGTTTTGAGGTGCCGATTCACTTGATTTGGGGCAATACGGTTAAAGATTTTGGGATGTATCCTTTTCGGCTTGAACAAGAAAATTGCTTTCAGTATGAGGTGGAAAATTTGAAGTGCAGACCTTGTTCAAAAATTGGTTTTCAGAACTGTCCAAAAGGACATTTTGCCTGCATGCGTCAGCAAGATCTTGACCACATTTCAACGCAACTCAACCAAACCAGAATCTAGTTTTTATTTTTCCTCGTCGAAAAAGAGCTTTTTGAGTTCTGTGGCCTCGGCTGGCTTCATTTTACCAGCTAAAATTAAAGCCAATTGTTTGCGGCGTAAGGCCCCATCAAAACGCGACTTTTCTTCATCTGTTTCCGGAATAAGTGCAGGTACTTGTATCGGATTTCCGTTTTGGTCAACAGCAACAAAAGTATATATAGCTTCGTTGCATTTTTCGCGCTGGCCGGTAACGGCGTCTTCGACAAAAACATCGACAAAAACTTCCATAGAGGAGTTAAATGAACGCGAAACTTTTGCCTCTAAAGTAACGATTGAAGCGTGGTT
>JBILTD010000111.1:0-6258 GCA_044371695.1 Crocinitomicaceae bacterium
CATCATTTGCAGACCAAAAGGTAAACCATTTGAATGCCAGCCAAAAGGCATGCTCAGCGCTGGGTTACCAGTTAAATTGGCGTGTACAGTAAAGATATCCTGCAAATACATTTGAATAGGATCTTTAACCGCATTCATTTCAAAAGCAGTTGAAGGTGTGGTTGGCGACAGCAAAATGTCACAGTTTTGCAACAATTCATTGGTGCGGTTTTTTAAAATTCTACGCACCTGTTGACCTTTGGTATAATAAGCGTCGTAGTAGCCATGTGACAACACAAAGGTGCCGGTCATGATGCGGCGCTTTACTTCTGGGCCAAAGCCTTCTGTTCGAGATTTCACATAGGTAGCTTCTACACCTTGTGCATCTGGGCTTCTGTAGCCGTAATGTACACCGTCAAAACGCGCCAAATTTGAAGAAGCTTCAGCAGTAGTGAGTACGTAGTAGGTCGGGACCATGTAGTCCAGAAACGGGAAACTTACTTCTGTGAGTTCGTGTCCGGCAGCTTTTAAATTAGCTACACATTGGTCGAGTTTAGCTTTGACTTCTGGGTCGAGGCCTGGATGTGAAAAGCATTCCTTAATGACACCAATTTTAAGTTTGGTAGGTAAGTTCTGGCGAATTTCATACGGCTTACTTGAACTTGTAGCGTCAAATTCATCCTGGCCTGCAGTCAATTCCATTAATAATTTGGTATCAGAGAGCTCATTGGTAAAAAAACCAATTTGATCAAAAGAAGACGCATAAGCGATCAAACCATAGCGACTCAGGCGCCCGTAGGTTGGCTTAATGCCGAAAGTACCTGTCCAAGACGCTGGCTGACGAATAGAGCCACCGGTGTCAGAACCCAAAGAAACAGTGCATAGATTTGCCGCAACAGCAACAGCACTACCACCCGAAGAACCTCCGGGAACATGATTGGCCTTCCAATTATTTTGAACCGGCCCAAATGCTGAGTTCTCATTGGAGCTACCCATTGCAAACTCGTCACAGTTCAAGCGACCAATAACGATTGCATCTTGATCGAGCAAGCGTTGAAGAACGGTTGAGGTATAGATTGAAGTGAAACCCTCTAAAATTTTAGAGGATGCCGAAACGCGGTGATTTTTATAGCAAATGTTGTCTTTGATACCGACGATTACTCCTGCTAGCTTACCTGCCGTACCGGCCTTGATTTTTGCATCAATGGCAATTGCTTGCTCACGGGCAGATGTTTCAAATACTTCGAGAAAAGCATTGAGGTGTTGATGTGCTTCGATGCGCGACAGGTGCTCCTCAACGAGGTCCAATGCCGTCTTACCAGAATGCAAGGCACTCTGAATCTCTGCGATAGATCGGTACATGCGTTTACTTTTCTTCTTTAGAAATTTCTGTTGAAGATTCTGTAGAGTTGTTTTCGCCCTTTGAAGCGTCTTTGAATTCTTTAACGCCTTTTCCGAGACCTTTCATGAGTTCAGGGATTTTTTTGCCGCCAAAGAATAGCACAACAATTGCAAGTACGAGGAGGATTTCAGTTGGTCCGAATTTGCCCATAATTTCTTTATTTATTGTCCTACAAAACTAACTAAAAATAGCTTTGAACTTGGAGTTTATAATTTTCTTGCTACTTCAACTTCTTCGTATGCCTCGATGATGTCACCGATTTGGATATCGTTGAATTTATCGATGTTCAAACCACACTCGTAGTTGTTTTTCACTTCTTTGACGTCGTCTTTGAAGCGCTTCAATGAACCAAGAGAGCCAGAGTGTACAACAATGCCATCGCGGATGAGGCGGATTTTCGAACTGCGTTTGATCGTTCCGTCTAGGACGTAACATCCTGCAATAGTACCCACTTTCGTGATTTCGAAGGTCTCGCGTACTTCGGCAGAACCCAATACTTTCTCTTCGATATCTGGTGACAACATACCTTCCATTGCCGCTTTGATCTCCTCAATCGCTTTGTAGATGACAGAGTACATGCGGATATCAATCTGTTCTGTTTCAGCCAATTTACGCGCTGGTAAAGTTGGTCTTACTTGGAAGCCGACAATAATAGCGTCTGATGCTGATGCAAGGTTGACATCGGCCTCGGTGATAGCACCTACCCCTTTGTGAACGATGTTCACTTGGATTTCTTCCGTAGAAAGATTCAATAAGGAGTCAGAGAGGGCTTCAATAGAACCGTCAACGTCACCTTTAACGATGATATTGAGCTCTTTGAAGTCTCCGATAGCCAAACGACGACCGATCTCATCAAGGGTAATGTGTTTGGTTGTACGCAAGCCTTGTTCGCGGAATAATTGCTCGCGTTTCTGAGCAATTGACTTCGCTTCTTTTTCGTCGTCGAGGATATTGAATTTGTCACCCGCACTTGGCGCGCCTCCGATTCCGAGAACGGAAACTGGTTGAGCTGGGCCCGCCTCTTTCAAGGCAACACCGTGCTCATCGTGCATGGCACGAACACGACCATAATAACGGCCAACAAGCACAACATCACCTACGCGCATCGTTCCGGCCTCAACAAGCATGTTGGTTACATAACCTTTTCCTTTGTCAAGAGAAGATTCGATGACTGTACCAACAGCATTTTTGTCTGGATTGGCCTTGAGGTCAAGGAGTTCTGCCTCTAGAAGTACTTTGTCGAGTAAAGCGTCAATGTTTAAGTTTTGCTTCGCTGAAATTTCTTGTACTTGGTATTTACCTCCCCAGTCTTCGACCAAAATATTCATGGCTGAAAGTTGCTCGCGGATGCGATCTGGATTAGCACCTGGCTTATCAATTTTATTGATGGCAAAAATCATCGGCACATTTGCTGCTTGTGCGTGAGAAATTGCTTCTTTGGTTTGTGGCATGACGTCGTCGTCTGCTGCAACAATGATAATGGCAACGTCAGTGACTTGCGCACCTCGAGCACGCATCGCCGTAAAGGCTTCGTGACCCGGTGTATCGAGGAAAGTCATTTTGCGACCATCTTTGAGCGTAACAGAGTACGCACCAATGTGCTGCGTGATTCCTCCGGCTTCACCTTCAGTTACGTTTGCATTACGAATGCGGTCAAGTAAGGAAGTCTTACCGTGGTCAACGTGACCCATTACGGTAATAATTGGAGGACGAGCGATGAGGTCTTCAGGTTGATCTTCAACAACTGTAATGGCATCTTGAAGTTCTGCGCTAATGAATTCAGTTTCATAGCCAAATTCGTCGGCTACAATTTGAATGGTCTCGGCATCAAGTCTTTGGTTAATTGAAGCAAAAATGCCTAAAGACATACAAACTGAGATAACTTGTGTCGGTTGGACATTCATCATGGAAGCCAACTCAGAAACAGTAACGAACTCAGTGAGTTTAAGTGTTTTTTCTTCAAGCTCAGCCATCGCCATTTCTTCTTGGCGGCGCTGTGCAAAGTTGTCGCGTTTTTGACGACGATTTTTAGAGGCCTTTGACTTCCCTCCTTGGTTGGAAAGGCGTGCAAGGGTTTCTTTGATTTCTTTTTGGATATCTTGCTCAGAGATCTCGGCCTTTTCGGTCTTTGGTCTGGCTTGATTGTTTCCGCCGGCGTTATTTCCGGTAGATGGCACTTCTTTTTTGATGCGCTTACGCTTGCGCTTAGAGTTGGCGTCATCTGAAGACGAAGCAACTGGTGTGCGTGGACGCTCAACAGGAAGTTCGATTTTACCAAGAACTGTTGGGCCCGAAAGTGTCTGGCGCGCAACGCGAATGGTTTCAATCTCTGCAGGTGCCTCAGGCTCTGATGCAACCGGTGTTTCAGCAACAGGTGCCGGAGTCTCAACTATAGGTGTTGGCTCAGCTTTTGCTTCTTCCTTAGCTGGTTCTTTTGCAACTGAAGTATCTTTCTTTTTATCAGGACGTGTGCGTTGATTGATGGCATCGAGGTCAATTTTCCCAATAACATTGACTTTGTTCTCAGTAACAACATCTTGCTCTGCTGCTTCTGGCTCAGCAGGTGCCTGCACAGCAGGCGCAGGTGTAGCTGACGTGTCGCTGAGTACTTGACGCTTGATCTCTTCGAGGTTGATGTCCTCTTCATCTTCGTCCTCTTGCACAGGTTGAGCAACTGTTTCTTCTTGCGGCTTGTCTTTGATTGATAAAGACTCGCGTTTTTCGCGACGCAAGGCAGCCTTAGACTGCTCTTTCATGTTTTGGTCTGCAGCAAATTCTTGGCAAAGAATGTCAAAATGCTCTTGCTCCAGACGTGCTGTCGGGCTTGAATCAATGACAATTCCTTTTGAACCTAAGAATTCGACAATTGTCGGAATTCCTACATTCAATTCTCCTGCTGCTTTTCCTAAACGAATCGGTTTTCCCGCCATAATCTATTATTGCGCTCCTAATTGGTATTAAAGTTATTCAAATTCTGCTTGTAAAATGCGGAATACTTCCTCGATTGTTTCTTTTTCGAGGTCTGTGCGCGATACAAGGTCATCTTTGCTGATTTCGAGAACTGACTTCGCGGTATCACAACCAATCGCTTTCAATTCATCGATGATCCAGCTGTCAATTTCATCTGCAAATTCTTCGAGGTCAACGTCTTCGATATCAACTTCTCCGTCGCGGTAAACATCAATTTCAAAACCACAGAGCTTTCCGGCAAGTTTGATGTTGTTTCCGCCTTTACCGATAGCTAAAGACACTTGATCTGGTTTAAGGTAAACCTTGACACGCTTGTCGTCTTCTAGAATCTCCATAGAGGTAATTTTAGCTGGCGACAACGCACGTTGAATAAGCAACTGTTGGTTGCTTGTATAGTTGATCACATCGATGTTCTCATTGCGCAATTCACGAACAATTCCGTGAATTCTAGAACCTTTCATACCGACACAAGCCCCAACTGGATCAATGCGGTCGTCATAAGATTCGACGGCAACTTTAGCGCGTTCTCCTGGTTCACGAACAATTTTCTTGATAGTAATGAGTCCATCAAATACTTCCGGAACTTCAAGTTCGAATAAACGCTCAAGGAATTCAGGGGCTGTACGCGACAAGATAATCACTGGCGTGCTGTTACGCATATCAACTTTGGCCACAACAGCACGAACTGACTCTCCTTTTTTGAAGAAATCTGAAGGAATTTGTTCTGATTTCGGCAAGATAAGCTCGTTGTTGTCGTCATCCATGATCAGGATTTCTTTCTTCCAAACCTGGTAAACTTCACCGGTAACAATTTCACCGATGCGCTCTTTGTATTTGTTGTAAAGTTGGTCCTTCTCGAGTTCCATGATGCGAGAAATAAGGTTTTGGCGCAAAGCCAAAACATTGCGACGACCAAAATCAGCAAACTTGAATTCTTCGGTAACTTCTTCACCGATTTCGAAGTCAGGCTCAATTTTAATGGCATCTGAGTAAGCGATCTCAGTATTTGGATCTTCTACTTCGCCGTCACCAACGATTTCTTTGTTCAAAAAGATCTGAACATCACCTTTATCAATGTTTACAACGATATCGATGTGCTCATCTGTGTTAAACTTCTTTTTGAGCATCGCACGGAAGACGTCTTCCAATACGTGCTGCATCGTTTGTTTGTCAATGTTTTTAAGTTCTTTGAACTCCGAAAATGAGTCAACAAGTTCCAAACTGTTCATGGTGCTTATTTAAAGGATATTACAATTTTTGCTTCTTTTATTTGGTTGTAGGGCAATTCAATGAATTCTTCTACCCATACTTTTTTCTTTTTTTCTTCGTCGCGTCTTTGAATGCGTTGTTTGAAAACAAGCGTTTCGTCGGCCATTTTGATCAATTCAGCCTCAAATTTTTCGCCCTCAAGAGGTTGAACTTTGAAACTGCGGCCCACATTTTTTGCAAACTGATTGATGTGACGAATTGGTTGATCAAGGCCAGCTGATGACACATGCAATTCAAAGTCTGTTTGCTCACGATCGAGATTGTGTTCGATATTACGAGAAACAGCCATGCAATCACTCACGCTAACACCACCTTTGAGTTTGTCAAGCTCAACATTGATGATGTTATTGGCAGAAATACGGAGATCAACAACATATAGGCCGTTGTCGAGCTCAGCGATTCGATCTGCAATTAATGATTCTATATATTTACGATCTAACATTTACTTGCGTTTGTGGAAAAAAAGAGGGGACTTGCGTCCCCTCGTTCTTAACACCTTCATATGTGGTGCAAATATATATAGTATTTTTCATTCCACCAAATCCTATCTTATCTTTGCATCATGCTAATAGAAATCAACGATAAAATTATATCAACCCAAATCTTTGAAAGACAATTTGTCTGTGACCTCAATGCTT
>JBILTD010000112.1:0-6181 GCA_044371695.1 Crocinitomicaceae bacterium
GTTTGTTGTGTATCGACCAATGAATGATGCGATTTAACATAAAAATTTCAATTAGAATTAAGAACTATAAAGCAGTGCTTAATTATAATTGAGGAGGATGCCAAAAGTGGAAATAGTCGTTGACCGCAAGATTATGAGGCGCTGCATGATTGCGCTCTTGGTGCGGGCTGACTACCAATGCAGAAACTGGAGTTTCAATAGGCTGAAGTTCTTGACAAAAAAACTGAACGCTATGCTGAACGGTTGATTTAAATGGTAATTCGCGGTGCTCTGAATGAGCTTCAGAAATTTGTTGGATGTAGTGTTCTTGAACAAAGGCCAAAAAACTGGGGTCTTGGGCTTCTTTTTGGTAAGCTTGGTAATGCTTGAGTAAAGCTTCGGTTTTGAAAAATTCAAGCCCTTGCCAGTTTGGTGCTAAAGAAAGCAGCAAAAAATAAACTGAAAGTACAAGTGCCCAAAAACGCATATACAAACTTACAAAAAAGAATACATAACTTCGTGCAACGCTCTTATTCAAAAACATTCTAAATGAAAGCACGCTTCATCTTTCTCTTTCTTCTGCCCTTTGCCTTTATGGCACAGCAAACAGCTTATTCTTGCCGAGATACCAAAGTGAGTAAAACCCAACTGCAAACAAAAAGTGCAAGTTTGACTGTGGCTGAAATTGCCAAAACTGAGTTATACGATGTCCAATATTACTTTTTGGATCTCAATATGACCAATACGTCCACTTACCTCAGTGGTTCTGTTGAAATCCATGCCAAAGCCAAGGTGAATTTGGATACCGCACTTATAGAGTTATTTGAATCCTTGACCATCTCACAGATTCAAGTCAATGGTAACAACGTGGTTTATAATCGGGTAGATAACAAGATCAATATTCCAGTGAACGCAGCGGCAAACAGTACTTTTGTTCTCAAAATTACTTATGCTGGAAACCCACCTACTGCTCAAACTAATCCTTTAGGTGGTAGTGGTCTAACTGCCGGAACATCAAATACTTGGGGGAACAAAGTTGTTTGGTCTTTATCCGAACCTTTTTCAGCCTATGAATGGTTTGCGGTCAAACAAAGCCTCACCGACAAAGCTGATTCTTGTGCCGTTCATATTACCGTACCCGATACATTAATGGCCGGATCCAATGGCCTGCTCGAAAATGTAGTGAGCCTTCCTAACAACAAAAAAAGATTTGAATGGAAACACAGACATCCCATTGTTTATTACCTAATTTCGGTTTCGGTAGCAAAATACATCGATTACTCGATCTATGCCAATCCTGTAGGTAGCAGTAATCCTGTCTTGATTCAAAATTTCATTTATAACAATCCGAACACCCTTCCTTTTTTCATCGATGAAATCAATGAGACCGCTGACTTCATGGAACTTTATGCCCAACTTTTTGGCCCCTATCCTTTTGCCGATGAAAAATATGGACATTGCATGGCGCCGCTTGGAGGTGGCATGGAGCATCAAACCATGACTACACAAGGCTTGTTTGAAAAAACACTCACCTCACATGAACTAGCCCATCAGTGGTGGGGCAATCAGGTGACCTGTGCATCTTGGTGCGACATCTGGCTTAATGAAGGTTTTGCCTCCTATGCTGAATATTTGATGTTGGCCAACTTATATCCTGGGGATCAAATTGCCCATATGCAGCAGGTACACCAGAGCGTTATGAACCAAGCTGGTGGCAGTGTTTGGGTACTTGACTCTTTGGATGAAGCACGCATCTTTAATGGTCGTCTTACTTATGACAAGGGTGCGGCAATCATCCATTCGATTCGATATTTAGTCGATAACGACAGCCTCTTTTTTAATGGTTTGCGTGCGTTTCAACAACAATTCAAGGACAGCACCGCCACTGGGCTCGACTTCAAAAATTTCATGGCGAATTATTGCAATACAAATCTCGATGTCTTTTTTGAACAATGGTATTTTGGAGAAGGCTTTCCAACCTATGAAATTGTTTGGAACCAGCTTGGAACCGACGTTTTAATAGAAATCAACCATACGGTGTCTATGCCTACCGTTACACCAACCTTTACGAACCCTTTAGAAATCCGTATTTCAAGACAAGCGCAACCCGACACACTCATTCGTTTTGATATCAATAGCAATTCCATGACATATTTGTTGCCCAATTTAGGAACAGTGCAAGGCGGTATGTATATCGATCCTGCAAATTGGATCATCAATGGTTTTGGTGGCGTTTTCTTTGATGAAAATCTAAGTGCAAGCAACATTTCTAATGTACAGGAAGAATTGTGGCCAGTTTATCCGAATCCTGCGCAAGATTACATTTATGTAAAGCAAAAAGATCAAACACCGTTAACTTTTATGTTATTTGAAAGTAACGGAAAACTCCTTCAAAAAGGGGTATTAGAAATAGGGCAAGGAATTGATGTTCATCAACTTAAATCAGGAAGCTATATTTTACGCTTGCAAAACAATAAAAATATTCGAACCCAGCTTGTAACAATAAAATAAATCAACCGTCGTTGTTTGGAACAAAAAAATATTTATGAAAAAATTTGTATTAAGTTTTGGTTTAATTTGCTTTGGAACCTCCTATGCTCAAGTCAGTGTAGAAGGTGTTTATTTACAATCAGGTGCCTTTTTTGGCCAATCGAAAGGAGCGCTTTCCGATTTCCAAACCTTAGCACCTTCTTCTAGCATTCTACAACAAGATTTAAGTGCCTATAATTCTTATCCAGCATTTATTTTTTCTTTTCCTGGTCAGTCTCAATCTTTAAGTCTTGGGCTGAATCTTGGCAAAATACCAAATGCAACGTTGCGTATAGGTCTGATGCACATCAACCAAGGCAACGCCCTTTCTACAGGGGGGGCTTTTACAGAAACATTTCGTGTTGATACGCTCACAAGTTCACAAACTGGTGAGCAGTTCTTTGTTGACTCTTTCAGTACACATAGTTATAACGCAACTTATTCTCAAAAACAATTGCGCCTTGACGCATCGCTCATTTTCCGCTATAAAGCAGATAAGCGCTGGAGTTTTTATGGCGGTATTGGTGTAAATTTTGGTCTGAGTTACAATGGGGTTACAAATATCAACCACTATGTATCTCCATATGGAAATGTTAATTCTTATCCTTTCGACATGTTCAACGATATCATGTACAACAATGGCACCTATATATATGAAACCCATGAGAACAAAGGAGGTTTTGGCCTTGGTATCTATGCGCCTCTAGGAATCGACTTTCAAGTTGGAAAAAAACGCGAATTCTGGAAACCTATTCATTTGTATACGGAACTGCGACCTGGCTTTAATGTAAATCAAATAGCAGGCCTCGGAACAAGCTTTGGTGCGGGTAACTTCTCCAATATTGGCTTGCGTTTTCATATTAAGTAATTCATAAGGAATCTAAATTGAAAAGCCGGGAAGATTTTCTCGGCTTTTTTTGTGTTTAAATAAAGGTAAATAGTAAATTTGTGCCGCAATTCGAAACCAAGTTCTGTAACTTTTGTTACGATATTTAAACTAGACCAATGGAAGCAGCATCAAGCGCCAATTATTTGCCATTACTCATGCAAATCGCAGTAGCGGCAGGTTTTGTGATTTTCACACTGTTTGTCACACACAAACTTACCCCAAGAATTACCTCTGTCAAAAAAGACGACAATTTCGAATGTGGAATTGATGCGCAAGGAAATGCGCGTTTTCCTGTTTCGATTCGTTACTTCATGACCGCTATCTTATTTGTATTGTTTGATGTAGAAGTTATCTTCTTCTACCCTTACGCAGTTAACTTCTATGAACTCAAATTAGAAGGATTATTAGCAGTTATTATGTTTGTCGGTTTTTTCTTAACCGGCTTTTACTACATCTATAAAAAAGGAGCACTAGAATGGGAAAAATAGAAGACCTCGAAACCATCAATGGTGAGGGCTATCAGCTCACCACCCTTGACAAAGCTATTGCGCTTGCTCGTGCCAACTCTGTTTGGCCTTTGCCATTTGCAACCTCTTGCTGTGGTATTGAATTTATGGCAACAATGGGGAGTGCTTATGACCTCTCCCGTTTTGGTATGGAACGCATGTCGTTTACTCCAAGACAAGCCGATTTACTTATCGTAGCTGGAACCATTTCTAAAAAGCTCGGGCCTGTCCTAAAAAGGGTTTACGAGCAAATGGCTGAGCCAAAATGGGTTTTATCTGTCGGAGCATGCGCATCCTCTGGTGGAATATTTGATACTTACTCCGTTCTTCAAGGTATTGACCGCATTATCCCTGTCGATGTTTACGTTCCGGGGTGCCCACCAAGACCAGAACAAATCATTGAAGGCGTCATGAATATTCACGAATTGGTTAAAAAAGAATCCAACCGCAGACGCTACTCAGAAGAATACAAACATTTATTAGGCACCTACGAAATCGACATCGATCAACATGGAGAAGCTAAATAACCAAGATTTTCTAGCGGCCATTCAAGCAGAATTTGGCACTGCCGTTCTTGCTCACGAAGAAGCCTATGGCATGCTCAACATTGAAGCTGTGCCTTCAAGTATTCACCAAATGATTGCTTGGTTGCAACAGCATCCTAGCCTCAGCGTGAATTACCTAACCAATATCGCTGGTATTCATTATCCAGAAAATGCAAATCGCGAATTCGCTGTTGTATATCAATTGCATTCTTGGAAGAACAACCTGCGCTTGCGTATTAAAGGTTATCTAGCCAAAGATGCCTTGCAAATTGCCACCATCACAGACTTATTTGCAGGTGCCAACTGGATGGAGCGTGAAACCTATGACTTCTACGGTATTGAATTTACCGGACACCCAGATCTTCGCCGTATCCTCAACATGGACGACATGGATTATTTCCCAATGCGCAAAGAATACGTGTTGGAAGATGGCACCAGAGAAGACAAAGACGACAGATTTTTCGGACGCAATACCAACGAAATATGAGCCAAGACCTAAAAGACATATTGCAGAACCCAGACCCTGCAAATATTGCTACCATTAATTTTGGTCCGACCCACCCCTCTACGCACGGTATTTTTCAAAATATCCTTAAAGTAGACGGCGAAAAAATCATTTCATCTGAGCAAACGGTTGGTTACATTCACCGTGCTTTTGAAAAGTTAGCTGAAAGACGCCCTTACAACCAAATCACACCGATCACTGACCGCCTTAATTATTGCTCGAGCCCGATCAACAATATCGGTTGGGAAATGACCGTTGAAAAACTCATTGGTGTCGAGATTCCAAAACGCGTGCAGTACATGCGCGTGATCATCATGGAATTAGCCCGTATTGCCGACCACCTTATTTGTAACTCTGTAATTGGTGTAGATGCAGGAGCCCTCACCTCTTTCTTTTACCCATTTTCAGAGCGCGAAAAAATCTACGAACTCTACGAAGAGTTGAGTGGAGCTCGCCTCACGACCAACATGGGAAGAATTGGAGGTTTTGAGCGCGACTTCACACCCGTTTTTCACGAAAAACTCAAGTCTTTCTTGAAAACCTTCCCGAAAGCATTTGAAGAATTCGATGGCATGTTAGCGCGCAACCGCATTTTCATGGACCGCACCAAAGGAGCTGGGCCAATTTCTGCAGAACGTGCACTCTCTTATTCCTTTTCAGGGCCAAACTTGCGCGCTGCTGGTGTTGACTACGACGTGCGCGTCATGAGCCCTTATTCTTCTTACGAAGACTTTGATTTTATCATTCCTGTTGGTGTCAATGGCGACACCTATGACCGCTTTATGGTGCGTCAAGAGGAAATTCGTCAAAGCTTGCGCATCATTGAACAAGCCTACAAAAATCTCCCAGAAGGAGACTACAAAGCAGACCTTCCTGATTTTTACCTGCCTCCAAAAGCAGACGTTTACAATAACATGGAAGCGCTTATTTATCACTTCAAAATTGTCATGGGTGAAACCGAACTGCCTGCCGGTGAAGTTTACCATGCCGTAGAAGGTGGAAATGGCGAACTTGGCTTCTACCTCATTTCTGATGGTGGCCGCACCCCATACCGACTACAATTCAGAAGACCTTGTTTTATTTATTACCAAGCATATCCAGAAATGATCAAAGGGATGCCAATTTCTGACGCCGTTCTTACGCTCAGTAGCATCAATGTCATTGCCGGAGAACTAGACGCCTAATATGAAAGCAGAACATCCACAAGCAGTGAATGAAGCACCAATTG
>JBILTD010000012.1:0-18313 GCA_044371695.1 Crocinitomicaceae bacterium
TGCCAACTTGCGCACATGCGCTGAGCAATAAGCCAATTATAAGCGCGTAACGAACCATTGGCAAATTTTTTCTAGTTGGGTTTGATCGAGTTGGTCAAAGGTGGCAAGCTCAGTGCTATCTATATCCAGTACGCCGATTACTGCGCCATTTTTTAGAAGTGGAACCACAATTTCACTTTTTGACAAAGCACTACAAGCAATATGACCAGGAAAGGCCTCTACGTCTTCCACTAAAATGGTTTTTTCTTGTCCCCATGCAGTTCCGCATACACCTTTACCTTTTGCAATTCTGGTGCAAGCAACAGGACCTTGAAAGGGGCCAAGGATGAGTTCTTCACCTGCCACCATATAAAATCCAATCCAAAACCAACCAAACGCTTCTTTCAACGCGGCACAAAAATTGGCCATGTTGGCAATTGGATTTTCTTCTGTTTCGATGAGGGCCTGCAATTGCGGTAACAACTCCGCATAGCGCTTGTCTTTACTTGTACTCGAAAAAAATAGTGTTTCGGCCATATCAATTTCTACAAATTTCACGTTTTTAGGCTTAACAACAACCGATTACTTTGTAATTTTCCCCTATGTTAGAAAGAATTCCCCTTGAAAAGATCCTTTTTCTTGATATTGAAACGGTTCCGCAGGTCTATCAATTTCAAGATCTCGATGAAAAAGGCCAATCCTTATTTGAGCAAAAAAACCGTTTTCAGGTTGGCCCCGAGAAAGGAATAGACCAAGTTTACAATGAGCGTGGCGGCATTCTTGCCGAATTTGGTAAAATTGTTTGCATTTCCGTCGGGATGGTTCATGATAGCGGGCAGGGCAGGGCCATCCGCTTGAAATCGTTTTATCACGACGACGAAGAAACCCTGCTCAAGCAGTTCAAACGCCTTTTGGAAGAACACTACAATACGCCTTACCATCTGCTTTGCGGTCACAATGCCAAAGAATTTGATATTCCGTATATCTGCCGCCGCATGCTGATCAACGGTATTGCTTTGCCTTCTATTTTACAGATTGCAGGAAAGAAACCCTGGGAAATTAACCATTTAGATACCCTCGAACTCTGGAAATTTGGCGATTACAAATCTTTCACCTCCTTGTCTTTGCTCTGTCATGTATTTCAAATTCCGACACCAAAAGACGACATTTCCGGTGCCGATGTAGCCAGAGTTTATTTCGAAGAGAAGAACCTTGAACGCATTATGATTTACTGCGAGAAAGACGTAGTGGCACTCATTCAGCTATTTTTGCGCTTGAAAGGAGACGCCTTGATTCCAGAGAGCCAGATCAAAAGCACCATAGGGGCCTAGTTGCGGGCAAACTTTGAGGCATAAAAAAACCGGCCTAAACCGGTTTTTGTGAGTGATACTGGATTCGAACCAGTGACCCCTACCCTGTCAAGGTAGTGCTCTAAACCAACTGAGCTAATCACCCGAGAGGGCACAAAGATAGCAGTTTTTTTAATGATGCAAAGTCAATAGTGTGTAGATTTACAGCAGCATGAGCGAAGATAAAATCATATTAGGTATCGACCCCGGAACAACCGTGATGGGTTACGGTCTCATTCATGTCCAAAAAAATCAGCTCAAAATGCTCAATTTTGGCGTCATTCAACTGCACAAATTACCGACGCACCCAGATAAATTGAAAAGAATCTTAGAGCGCTTAAATGGCATTATCGCTGAGTACAAACCAGATGAAATGGCCATTGAAGCGCCATTTTTCGGCAAAAATGTCCAATCGATGCTCAAGTTGGGCAGGGCACAGGGTGTGGCCATTGCAGCCAGCCTCAATCACAACATTCCTTTTGAGGAGTATTCGCCAAGACGCATCAAGCAAGCCATAACAGGTAGTGGTAGCGCTTCCAAAGAGCAGGTAGCTGCCATGCTTCAAAAATTATTAGCATTTCCTGAAATGCCAAAATACCTAGATGCCACGGATGGTTTGGCCGTAGCCGTTTGCCATCATTTTTCGAAAGGAATAGGCGAGCACAACAAAACCAAAGGCGACTCCTGGACTGCCTTTTTATCTCAAAACCCAGACCGCTTAAAACAATGAGCCAAGAAAAAATATTTGTTTTTACCGATGGGTCTTCCAGAGGAAATCCGGGCCCTGGTGGCTTTGGCGTCATCCTTTCTTTTGGAAAAAAAAGAATGGAGTTGAGTCAGGGATTCAGACGAACCACAAATAATCGCATGGAATTATTGGCGGTCATTGCAGCGCTTGAGCACATTAAAAACAAAAAGTACACGGTCGTGATTCATTCAGATTCGAAATATGTCATTGATTCGATCACGAAAGGCTGGGTCTTTTCTTGGGTAAAAAAAGGCTTCAAGGATAAAAAAAATCCAGACCTATGGAAGCGCTACCTGGCTTTACACCCTCAATTTGATTTAGAATTTGTTTGGGTCAAAGGACATGCTGGGCATCCGGAAAACGAACGCTGTGATGAACTTGCGGTTGAAGCGGCCACCAAAGCACCTTTTGAAATTGATGCATGGTTTGAGGCAAATCCGAGTTAGTGCAATACTGAACTATACCAACGCTCGATTTCTTGAAGGGTTTGCCCTTTTCTTTTGGCGACATCCTCAATTTGCTCTTGCGTGATCTTTCCTAAACCAAAATATTTAGCATCTGGGTGTGCAAAATACCAACCACTTACGGCAGCAGTAGGGTACATAGCCAATGATTCAGTCAACTCGACGCCAATCTTTTCAGTAGCATTGAGCAGTTTGAAAATGCCGAGTTTCTCTTGGTGGTCTGGGCAGGCTGGGTAGCCAGGCGCAGGTCGGATACCGCGATATGCTTCGGCAATGAGCTCAGTGTTGGCCAAATTCTCTTTACTGGCATAACCCCAAATTTCTTTGCGCACTTTCTCGTGTAAATATTCGGCAAATGCTTCAGCAAGGCGGTCAGCTAATGCTTTGAGCATAATTGAATCGTAGTCGTTGTGTTCTTTTTCAAAGCGCTCAAGTTGCGTCTCGATGCCAAAGCCAGTACAAACTACAAAGGCACCGATGTAGTCATTGAGGTTTGTTTCAGTTGGGGCGATGAAATCGGAAAGCGCCAGGTTTGGTTGGCCTTGTGCTTTTTTAGTTTGCTGTCTAAGGGTATGTTGAATGTGCAGCGTTTCGTTTGATTGGGCATCTTTGATATGGATGTCATCGGCGCTTGTGTTGGCTTTGAAAATCCCGCTGAGGCCCTTGCAAAGCAACCAGTTTTCAGCACTAATTTGATCTAGCATTTTTTGTGCGTCGTCAAAGACTTTTTGCGCAGTATTCCCGACCACTTCATCTTGTAATATTTGCGGAAACTTACCGTGGAGGTCCCAAGTTTGAAAAAATGGTGTCCAGTCGATATAAGGGATGAGTTCTGAAACAGATACTTCGTGAAGTTGTACACCTGTAGTATTCGGCGTGCTGATGGTCTGCTGATTAAAAGCAAGCTGTAAGCGATTTTTTCTGGCTTCTTCTAAGGAAAGCAGTTCTTTGGCTGCTCGGTGTTTTTGATGATGCACCCTGAGCTTTTCGTAGTCTTGTCGGAGTTCAGTTAAAAAGGCCTCTTTTCTGTTGCCTAATAAGCGCTCGACAACTGTTACAGAACGCGATGCATCGAGCACATGTACAACAGAACCAGAAGGGTAGTGCGCTTCAATTTTAACTGCTGTGTGTACTTTTGAAGTAGTAGCACCGCCAATTAATAAGGGAATGGTAAGCCCAGCTTTTTCCATTTCTTTGGCTACATGAACCATTTCATCTAAAGACGGTGTAATGAGGCCACTCAGGCCAATGGCATCTACGTTGAGCTCAATAGCTTTTTCAATAATGGTGTGAGCTGGCACCATGACCCCGAGGTCAATGATTTCATAATTGTTGCATGCTAAAACGACACCAACAATATTCTTACCGATGTCGTGTACATCGCCTTTGACGGTTGCCAATAAAATTTTACCTGCAGCTTGTTGTTGGCCGTTCTTTTCTGCTTCAATATAAGGCAGCAGATAGGCGACTGCCTTTTTCATGACACGCGCCGATTTCACTACTTGGGGTAAAAACATCTGCCCCGAGCCGAATAAATCACCGACTTCGTTCATGCCATCCATGAGCGGCCCTTCAATGACTTCAATAGGTCGGTCATACAAATGGCGGGCTTCTTCTACATCTTGATCAATGAACTCGACAAGCCCTTTTACAAGTGCGTAAGTGAGCCTGCGCTGAACGGGTGCTTCGCGCCAGCTGAGGTCTGCTGTTGTTTGCTTTACACTGCCTTTAACCGTTTCGGCAAAAGTTAACAAACGCTCGGTAGCATCTGCTCTTCTATTGAGTAACACATCTTCGACGCGTTCGCGCAGTTCGGGTTCAATTTCACTGTAAACTTCAAGCATTGTTGGGTTCACAATTCCCATGTCCATGCCGTTTGCCGTGGCATGATACAAAAAGGCAGCATGCATTGCTTCACGGACTTTGTTGTTGCCTCTAAATGAAAAGGAAACATTAGAGACTCCACCACTCACGTGCGCTCCTGGTAGGTTTTCTCGGATCCATTTACAGGCTCGAAAAAAGTCGAGGGCATTATTGGCGTGTTCGTCCATTCCGGTAGCCACCGGGAAAATATTGGGGTCAAAGATGATGTCGTCGGCAGGGAAACCTACTTCTTGAGTTAAGATTTCGTAGGATCTTTTACAAATTTCAATGCGTCGTTCATAAGAATCGGCCTGACCATCTTCGTCAAAAGCCATGACAATGACTGCGGCGCCAAAACGCTTGATTTCTTTGGCCTGCGCAATAAAATTGGCCGCACCTTCTTTCAGTGAGATCGAATTGACCACGCCTTTTCCTTGCAAACACCGAAGCCCCGCTTGAATAATCTCCCACTTGGAGGAGTCAATCATGATCGGGATTCTGGCGATGTCCGGTTCGGCGGCAAGAAGATTCAAAAAGCGCACCATGGCAGCTTTGCCGTCAATCATGCCCTCATCCATGTTGATATCTAGGATTTGGGCACCACCTTCAACTTGTTCTCGGGCAACAGCCAAAGCTGCTTCGTAATCTTCTTCTTGAATCATACGAAGAAAGGCACGTGAGCCCGTTACATTCGTACGCTCGCCGACATTGACAAAGTTACTTTGCTCAGTGACAATTAATGGTTCTAGGCCTGCTAACTTTAACATATTAAGGATTCCATTTTCTTGGTGCGTACTTTGCTGCTACAGCTGCTATAGCTTCGATGTGGGCAGGTGTCGTGCCACAACAACCGCCGATGACATTGACCAAACTCTCTTGTAAATATTGTTCAATTTGAGCGGCCATTGCTTCAGGGCTTTCGTCGTATTGCCCAAATTCGTTGGGTAAACCAGCATTTGGGTGAGCACAAACAGCGAAGGTGGCTTTTTCATTGAGTACTTGAAGGTAAGGGCGCATCATGGAGGCTCCGAGCGCACAGTTCAAGCCAATGCTGAGTAAGGGCATGTGCGATAACGAAATTAAAAAAGCCTCGGTGGTTTGTCCGGTAAGTGTTCTACCCGATTGGTCTGTAATAGTGCCCGAAACCATGATGGGAAGTTTGAGCTTGCGCTCCTCAAAAACTTGATCACAAGCATACAAGGCTGCTTTGGCATTGAGTGTGTCGAATACCGTTTCAATCAATAAAATATCTACGCCGCCATCAATGAGCGCTGAAATTTGGTCTTTATAAGCAAAAGCAAGGTCGTCAAAGGTCACGGCTCTGTAGCCCGGGTCATTTACATCAGGAGAAATGGAAGCCGTGCGGTTAGTTGGTCCAATAGAGCCAGCAACAAATCGGGGCTTGTCAGTAAATTCTAACGCAACCTCTTTAGCAATTTTTGCACTTTGATAATTGATTTGATAAACAGCGTCTTCTAGGTGGTAGTCGGCTTGGGCAATGGTAGTACCCGAAAATGTATTGGTCTCGATGATGTCTGCACCCGCTTGCAAATAGGCACGGTGAATGGCTTTGATGATTTCCGGTCTGGTGATAGACAAGAGGTCATTGTTGCCTTTCAAAGATTGTGGGTGGTCTTCAAAAGCACCTTCGCGAAAATCGAATTCTTCGAGTTGGTAGCGCTGAATCATGGTGCCCATAGCACCGTCAAGCACTAAAACGCGTTGTTGCAAAGCAGAAACGAGGTCACTGTTAATCATAATATTGGTAGCGAAAGGTAGAAACAGTGCGTTTCAACTTATCTTTTCCATTGCTGGATCGGATTTGGCACCTTTACTTTGGAAGTGAGGTTGCCAAGGTTTCATAGGGCCTGTCCCTCCACCTTTCTTTATAAGTTTATTTAAATGAACTGCTGCAAAATTAAGGACTAATTTAAGATTTCAAAAGCAAAAGCTATTTTAAATTGGGAGTTTGTAACGATTTGCACCAGTATGTTCAATAAGGCTTTGGAGCTCGAGTTCAAAAAGCAAGGTGCTGATTTCTGAAACAGGTTTTTGAAGATGAAAAGCCAGCTCGTCAATTGACCATGCGTTTTTGTTGCCAAAAAGTTCAAAAACTTGCTTTTGTGCAACATTGAGCAGATAGGATTCTTGTGATTTAGGCACAGGCGTAGCCCCCCAATTTAAAAGTGTAAGGAGGTCGTCAGCATTGTTGATGAGGTGCGCTTTGTTGGCTTTGATTAAGGCATTGCAACCCTCTGAATTGGCGTAATGCACCGCGCCGGGAAATGCGCAAACCTCACGGTTGTAGTCATTAGCGAGCTCTGCAGTAATGAGTGAGCCACCATTTTTTTTACTTTCAATGACAACCACGGCATCGGCAAGCCCGGCAATGATTCTGTTGCGCATCGGGAAATGCATGCGCTCTGCGCGGGTACCGACTAAAAATTCAGAAAGCAAGCCGCCTTGTTGGGTCATGGCTAAAGCAAGTTCGCGGTGCTTAGCCGGATAAATGCGGTCAAGGCCGTGCCCCAACACCCCAATGGTTTGTAAGCCAAAACGCAAGGCCTGCTCATGCACATCGGCATCAACTCCTTGTGCCAAGCCACTGACAATTAAAATATCTTTTGGTAGGGCACCGATGAGTTCTTTGACAATTTGTTTCCCGTATGCGGTTTCTTGTCGCGTACCTACAATAGCCAAAGTTCTTGATTGGTTCCAAGTAGGGGCAGAACCTCTGTAAAATAAGCCGAGAGGTGCGTCAGGGCACTCTTTGAGCTGCTGCGGAAATGCTGGGTCAGTGGTGAAAAAATAGTGTAAATCTTGAGCGCTGAGGTATGGTGCTTGTGTTTGGGCAGCCAATAGCGCAGCAGTTCGATTTGCCAATTCAAGTTGTTTGATGGAGATACTAGTAAGTTGCTGGAGTTCGGGCATTGATAAATCGAAAAAAGCTTTTGGAGTATCTAGAATTTTCAATAGGCGCTTGGCCCGGATAGGCCCGATGCCGTAGAGCTGAGTGAAAGCAATTTGGTAGATGTAATTGGGGTGCATCATTTTTTTGTTAGATTCGGGTAAAATTAGAAGGATGTTTCAGCAATCATTTCAGTAGAATTACTGTATTTGTTGCCGAAATTTCAATTTAATTTCGCTTCAAATATTTTGCATGAAAAAGCACTATTTTCTTTTGTTTTTCTTGTTTCAGTGTCTTGTTTTTTGGGCACAGGTTCCTGAAAAAGTAGCTACTGATACTACTCGTGTACAAGACACGCGCACAATTGTTGTGAGCGCATCCAAGCGCAAACAAAAAATCGAAGAGGTGCCAGTTTCAATGGAAGTGCTTCGTCCGCAACTCATTGATCACAAAGGCATTACAGATCTCGAGCAAGCAGTTGACCAAACACCTGGTGTTTACACAATGGATGGTCAAGTGAGCATACGTGGTGGCTCAGGTTTTGCCTATGGCACTGGTAGCCGTGTTTTGTTATTATGGAATGGCATGCCTTTGCTGTCAGGCTATGCTGGTGACACACAATGGAATGCCATTCCTATGGAACAAGCAAGTCAGGTAGAAGTATTAAAAGGAGCATCCTCGGTTTTATACGGAAGTGGTGCGTTAAATGGCATCATTTCCCTATCGGAAAAAGAACCTGGCTTAACTCCTCAAACAAGTGTCAAATTTCAAAATGGCATCTACGGAAACCCGAGAAGGGCATCCTTAAAATGGTGGTCTTCTTCCCCAATGAATCAGCAACTTGAGGTGTATCATAGTGCCTTAAAAGATAAATTTGGCTATACCATTTCAACAGTAGGTTTTCATAATGATGGTTACCGCATCGGTGAAGAAGAATCAAGAGCTCGGGTTTCAGGCACGCTCTTTTTAAAACCACTCCTTGCCAATCGCTTAAAACTATCACTGGGCTATAATTACCAAGTTCAAAAAACTGGAAATTTCCTCATCTGGCAAAGCGATTCCTTAGCCTATACACCTAGTGGCTATGGTGACACCACAGCCGGTGCCTCAACGCTGAGTTATAATTTTGGCCAACGCTTATTCCTTGACCCTAGTATCAAGTACATCGACAACAAAAAAAACATCCACCAACTCAAAACAAGGTTATATTGGGTAGACAACGAAAACTTATCAAATGTCAATCAAAGCAATGCAGCTACAGTATCTTATATTGACTACACTTATCAGAACAAAATTGGAGCAGCAAGCACCCTAAGTTCTGGCTTTTCAGCCATTGGTAACCGCGTTAATTCTTTGCTCTTTGGCAATCACCAATCTCAAAATTATGCTGCATTTTCACAAATCGATATTCACCATAAAAAACTAGATTTTACGGCAGGCGTGCGACTCGAATATTTTGAAATGGATCAGCTAGAAGCCGATTCAAAATTTGTCATCCCTACAAAAGATTCTATAACACTGCCTTTTTACCCTGTTTTTCGAACAGGTTTGCACTATGAACTTAAGCCATACACACATTTGCGCGCTAGCTTTGGGCAAGGTATCAGGTATCCATCTGTTGCTGAACGCTTCACCCAAACTTCTGTTGGAGCACTTAATATCTTTCCTAACCCAAGCTTGAGGCCTGAAGTCGGTTGGGCAGCAGAACTTGGCATCAAACAAGGTTTTAAAATTGGCACTTGGAAGGCCATGCTTGACCTCGCATTATTTGTCAATCAATACAGTAACATGATGGAGTTTTCTTTCATTTATTACAATCCCATCAGTCAGCAGCCTTTAAATCCTATTAACCCAAGCCCAGAAGACCTCGAATTTCTCACCAGTGGCAACTATAACGTGAGCGATTGGGTTGGCTTTCAGGCACAAAACGCAGAAAAAGCCCGCATTTCAGGTCTAGATTTATCCTTCAACTCGACTGGGTACTTAGGTAAAGTTGAACTGATTTCTTTAATGGGCTACACTTATATGAATCCGATTTCATTAAACGACAATCCTTTATATACCGCTAATTTTTCAGATACCAGTACCAACATGCTCAAGTATCGTTTCAAGCACCTCGCCAAAGCAGACGTTGAAGCCACCTACCAACACTGGAGTCTTGGTTTTTCAGCGCGCTACAATAGCTTTATGCGCAACATTGACCGCGTCTTTGAAGATGACGTCGATCCTTCTCCGATCTCAACTGTTTATATCCTTCCTGGCTTGAAGGCCTACCGACAACTCAACAACCACGGCAATCTGGTACTAGATTTTCGAATGGCCTACACATTCAAAGAACAATACAGATTGTCTTTCATCGTTAATAATTTTCTGAACGCAGAATATGCCACCAGACCCGGTGACATCCAAGCGCCAAGAAATTTCATCATTCAAATTCAAGCCAAATTCTAATGAAAGTTCTCGGCATTATCCCAGCCAGATATGACTCTTCTCGTTTTCCAGGCAAGCCACTTATTGACCTCAAAGGTAAAACCATGATACAGCGTGTCTATGAAGGTGCACTCAAAGCACAAAAGATAGACACCTTAGTAGTAGCCACCGATGATGCCCGAATTGAAGCCGAAGTACTGCGTTTTGGCGGCAAAGTTCTCATGACCAGTTCTGCACATCAGAGCGGAACAGACCGTTGTGCTGAGGTTTTGGCAAACTATCCGGGTTATGATGTCGTTATAAACATTCAAGGAGATGAGCCATTAGTGAGTTCTCAACAACTCGATACTTTACTTGAGGTCTTCCAAGAGCCAGCTGTTCAAATTGCTACCTTGGTACATCCAAATGTTAGTCCAGAAGATTTAGAAAATCCTAACAGAATCAAAGCGCTTGAGAATGCTGAGCAAAAAGCAATTTATTTTTCCAGAAGCCCACTTCCAAATATGCACTATGCCAAAGAAAAAAGCTTTCCTTGGCTAAGACATATAGGCCTTTATGCTTACCGATCAAACATTCTTATCGAGCTTTCTCAATTGGCTCCGTGTCTCTTAGAGAAAGCAGAGTCACTTGAACAACTGAGGTGGCTTTATTATGGTTACCAAATTCGTTTGGTGCGTACGACCATTGAAACGCCTAACATAGATGTACCCGAAGATGTACAAAAGGTTTTGCCTTTTTTGTAATCTGAACAGAGTTTTGTAAATTTGTTAGATGCAGGGTTTTGAAGAAATCTTAATTGAACTTTTATTGCGCCACAATTGTGTGGTTGTTCCGGGTTTCGGCGGCTTTGTGGCCAAACAAATCTCGGCTCAAATAGACTTCGAAAAAGGGCTAGTTAATGCTCCTAAAAAAGAATTGCTTTTCAACCGATTTCTACTTACCGATGACGGTTTATTCTTGTCAGAATATTCACGCAGAAATGGCTTATTCTACGAAGAAGCCAAAAACAAATTACAAGCATTTACCGATCAATTACTCCAGGACTTACGTTCAGGTCAGCCAGTGAAAATTCCAAAGATTGGGACTTTCGTGCGCCAACAAGATGGTCAAATTCGCTTCGATCAAGACCGTTTCTTTAACTTATTACTGTCCTCGTATGGTCTTGGTAACTTGAGCTTTGTTGCTAAAGAAATTGAAACTGAAAAAGAAGCACCAATTGTTGCTTTACCTGTTGCCAAGGAAGAAAGAAAACCAATTCAATGGGCCAGAATTGCTGCTGCAGCTTGCTTTATCCCAATGGCTTTCTACTCTGTCTGGATTCCTACCAAAACTACAGCGCTTAGTTCGGGTCTATTTTCTATCTCAGATTTCAATCCTTTTCAGCCAACAGGAGCAGCAGTGTATCAAAAAAATAATTTGCAAGTTCAAGCGCTCGAGTTACCAGCGGCAGCTCCTGAGTTACAATTGCAAGCAACCTCAAATCCTCGATTTTCAAATTACTATTGGGATGCAGGTACGCAATGCAAGGTAAAGGTGCCGAAACAAATCGCTCCAAAAAAAATCGCTCAAGTTGAGGCAACCACCGTAGGTGGCTTTGATGTCATCGTTGGTTGCTTTTCAAATGCCCAAAACGCTCAAAACTTAGTGCTCAAACTACAACGAGATGGTTTTGCTGCAAGAATTATCCCTGGCGGAACACTCATCAGAGTAAGTGCCGGAAATGCTCACGACGCAGTGCAATTAGCTGAGCTACAACAACGCGTTTCGGCGCGTCAACTTCAAGGTTGGATCTATAAAAACTAATATAAACTCATGAAAAAAATCTTCAGTATTTTACTATCCGTCGGGATCAGTACCTCTATGCTTTTTGCACAATCAACAAACGCAGAGGGCAGTAAATATCAATTCAAAAAAATCGTCCACCTAGATGCCACACCGGTGCAAAGCCAGGGCCAAACTGGTACGTGTTGGTCTTTCTCTGCCACTAGTTTTTTTGAGTCAGAAATTCAACGCTTAGGTGCCAAAACACCTGTTATTCTGTCTGAAATGTATGTCGTTCGCAAAGCCTATGAGCTCAAAGCTGAAAAATATATCCGAATGGATGGTAAAATCAATTTTGGCGAAGGTGGTGCTTTTCACGATGCGCCATTAGTTATCTCTAAATTCGGAATTGTTCCTTACGAAGTTTATACTGGTTTAAACGACACAGATAAGTACAACCACGGCGAGATGTTCAACCAACTCAATGCGGTCATGAACGATATCATAGCGCGTTTAGGATCACCCGAAGGGATTACTGATGACTGGAAGAGAAAGTATAACTCAGTTCTTGATATGGGTATCGGCAAAGATGTCACTAGTTTTGAGTATAACGGGAAAAAGTACACACCTCAAACCTATGCAGCTTCATTGGGTCTAGACATGAATAATTATGTTTCTCTAACTTCATTCACAAACCATCCAATGAACAGCCAGTGCATGCTTGAAATTCCTGATAACTGGGCGTGGGGTTCAAGTTATAATGTAAGTATTGACGACCTCGTAGATGTAACCATCTCAGCACTTAAAAATGGCTATACACTTGCTTGGGGTGCTGACGTTTCTGAGAACGGATTCAGCTTCAAAAATGGCTTGGCAATCGTTCCGGCAGATCCTATGATGATTGAAGTAGTTGGCAAAGACGACAAGCGCTTCAATGACGCGGGTGCAGAGCGCAAATCAAATGCTTTCCTTGAGCCTATGAAAGAGTTGGCAATCACCCCTGAGCTTCGCCAGAAAGGTTATGACAACAAAACTACCACTGATGACCACGGCATGCACATTGTTGGCCTTTACCAAGATCAAAATGGCACCCGTTATTTCCTCGTGAAAAATTCTTGGGGAACCAGTAACTTGCCAAAAGGGTACTTGTATGTTTCTGAAAATTATTTCCGTTACAAGACCATCAATATTTACTTACACAAAGACGGTATTCCAAGTTCAGTTAAAGCGAAAATCAAGCTCTGATTAAATTTAAGTTACTGATAAACAGATAGAAAAGTGTTCAAAGTGTCATTTGAACACTTTTTCTTTTTTATTGTTATTTTTGTATCAAATACAATAATTAAACTATGAAAGTCGTCGGTGTAAATGGATTCGGTAGAATTGGGCGTTGTTTCACAAGAATTGCCTTATTAGATCCTCAAGTTGAAGTAGCATTAGTCAATGATCTAGCAGATATCAAAACGCTTGCTCATCTACTTAAGTATGACAGCATCCACGGGCCATTCAGCCTCGAATTTCAAATCGAAGGCAATAGTTTAATTTTTGAAAACGGCAAGAAAATCACATTTATCAGCGAAAGAGACCCAGAACAAATCAATTGGTCGGCTTATGCTGTTGACGTTGTTATTGAATCGACAGGTTTATTCCTGACGCGCGATGCGGCATCTAAGCACCTCAAAGGTGGAGCGAAGCATGTTGTCATAAGTGCGCCAGCCAATGACGAAGATATTCCGTCGGTAGTGCTCGGTGTCAACGACGATCAAATTGATTGGACTGAAACGGTTATTTCCAATGCATCTTGTACGACTAACAATGCGGCGCCAATGGTAAAGGTACTCAAAGACCTTTTTGATATCCAAGTGGCCTACATTTCAACTGTTCACAGCTACACCTCTGACCAACGTCTACACGATGCGCCGCACAAAGATTTGCGTCGTGCCAGAGCAGCAGCAAATTCAATCATCCCGACTTCAACGGGTGCAGCCAAAGCCATCACACGTATTTTCCCTGAATTGAAAGGTAAAATTACAGGCGGTAGTTTCCGTGTACCAGTTTCTGATGGTTCAGTTACTGAAATGACACTCGTTACTAGTCAAGAAATTACTGTTGAGCAAATCAATGCAGCCATGAAAGCAGCAGCAGCTGGGCCTTTAAAAGGCATCATGAAATACACTGAAGATCCGATTGTTTCAGTTGACGTAATTGGCAATCCGCACAGTGTTGTTTTTGATGCGCAACTCACTACTGTATTCAATGGCCTCATCAAAGTGGCAGGTTGGTATGACAACGAAGCGGGTTACTCGAATCGTTTGGTGGATGTAGTCAAAAGATTCTAGGCTTCAATTGCCTGAACGCCAGGTAAAACTTTTCCTTCAAAATATTCTAAAAGCGCACCACCACCAGTACTCACATAGCTTACTTGGTCTTGTAGCCCAAATTTTTGTACGGCTGCAGCGCTGTCTCCGCCTCCTATCAAGCTAAACGCACCATTTTTTGTTGCCGCTGCAACAGCTAAAGCAACGGCTTTGGTGCCTTGCTCAAATGCTGGCATTTCAAAAACACCCATAGGGCCGTTCCAGAGAATGGTTTGGCTATTTTCTAATACGGCACTGAAGTCTTTAATGGCTTCAGTTCCAATATCTAGACCCATCCATGCACCAGCAATAGCTCCAGAAGGCGCTGTTTGTGTATTGGCATCAGCGGCAAAACGATCTGCAATGATGGCGTCTGTTGGTAAATGGATTTGCACTCCTTTTTCTTTTGCAGCTGCCAATATTTCTTTGCAAGTTTCAAGGCGCTCTTCTTCACACAAGGAGGCCCCTATTTCGCCGCCTAGGGCTTTGAAAAAGGTATAAGCCATGCCGCCACCAATAATGATGTGGTCTGCCAAGTTCAGTAAGTTTTGTACAATCAAAACCTTATCTGAAACTTTTGCTCCGCCAACAATGGCCGTAAAAGGTCTTTTTGCTTCGTGTAATACTTTTCTCGCATTAGCGATTTCACCTTCCATGAGTAGGCCCATCATTTTATCGTTGGGGAAAAATGTGGCAATTTGTGTGGTGCTGGCGTGTGCACGGTGAGCGGCTCCAAAAGCATCATTTACGTAACAATCGCCGTGTTGGGCTAATTTTTTAGCAAATTCAAGATCGCCTGCGGTTTCTTCTTTGTAAAAACGCACATTTTCTAATAAAAGCACTTGCCCAGGTCGGAGGGCAGCACTTTTGCTAAATGCAGTTTCACTGATACAATCAGCAGCGAAATCAACATTGGTCCCGAGCACTTCACTCACTTTAGAACAAATTTGTTCCAATGAAAATACAGCTTCGGGCCCGTTTTTAGGACGTCCAAAGTGTGAAAGGAGCACGATACTTCCGCCGTTTTCAAGAATGTGCTTCAAAGTTGGAAGCGCTGCTCTGATGCGCTTGTCATCTGAAACAGCGCCTGTGTTTTTATCGAGCGGTACATTGAAGTCAACGCGAACAATGGCGCGTTTATTTTGGAACGAATAAGTTTGAAAAGATTGCATATATGGGTGTTGTTGATTGAATTATTTTCTGTGAAAAAGACTTCCGTTGGCTTGTGCGCTTGGCATAATGGTAATGTCAGCAATACTGACATGGTCTGGGCGGCTTAAAATGAAGCTGACTGTTTGTGCAATATCTTCGGCCTGCAGCGGGTCAAAACCGTCGTAAACTTGTGTAGCTGTTTGGGCGTCGCCTTTGAAACGCACCAAAGAGAATTCTGTTTCGGCAGCGCCTGGCGCAATATTGCAAACCTTGATTTGCTTACTAAGGAGGTCAATACGGAGCGCTTTTGAAATGGCGTCTACGGCGTGTTTGCTCGCGCAATAAACGTTGCCACCGGCATACACCTCTTTACCGGCAATAGACGATAAATTGATGAGGTGGCTAAACGGATGTTTTTCAAGTAAGGGAATGACAGCGTGGCTCATGTAAAGCAAGCCCTTGACATTGGTGTCGAGCATGCGGTTCCAGTCATCGGAGAGGCCTTGATCTAATGGGCCACGCCCTACGGCTAATCCAGCATTATTGATCAGGACATGAACGTTGTCTGCGATGTGTGTTGGCAGCGCAGCAATAGCAGCATTGACAGCTTGTTCGTCTCGAACATCTAGTGTTGCAGTATAAACATCTGTTTGCGTTAATTCTGATTTAAGTGCTGTTAAGCGGTCGGTTCTTCGGGCAAACAATACCAAGCCGTAGCCCATGTTTTGAAGTTCGAAAGCAATAGCTTGTCCAAATCCGGAACTAGCACCCGTAATGATCGCATATTTCATACTGCAAAATTGACAAAAAAAACGCAGTTGCTTGTCAAAATGTCAGCATTTTAAGCTTGGCATTTTTATTGTCGAAGAGCAACAAAACATATAAAAAATGAAAACAGGTCAAATACATGTTCAAACGGAAAACATCTTTCCGATCATCAAAAAATTCCTTTACTCGGATCACGAAATTTTCCTTCGTGAATTAGTGTCGAATGCAGTTGATGCGAGCCAAAAGCTCAATGTTTTGGCTAAAAATGGCGAATTCAAAGGAGAATTAGGCGAGCTAAAGGTGGAGGTTTTACTTGATAAAGAAGCCAAAACGCTTACCATCCGCGACAACGGTATCGGTATGACAGCCGACGAAATTGACAAATACATCAATCAAATTGCTTTTTCAGGTGCCGAAGAATTCGTTGAAAAATACAAAGGCAAAGAAGGCGCAGAGCAAATCATTGGCCATTTCGGTCTTGGTTTTTATTCGGCTTTTATGGTCGCTGAAAGAGTGCAAATCAAAACACTTGCTCGTTACGAAGGCGCACAGGCTGTCCAGTGGGAGTCAAATGGTTCGCCAGAGTTTACGCTCACCGAAATTGAAAAAGAACAGCGCGGCACCGACATCGTTCTTTACATCACTGAAGAATCTGCCGAGTTTTTAGAAAAACAGCGCATCCAAGGCATCCTCGACAAATATTGCAAGTTCTTGCCTATCCCTGTCTTTTTCGGAACCAAAACAGAATATATTGACTCTCCTGAAGGAGAAAAAGACGACAAAGGCAATGTCAAAAGAGTCGCTATTGAAGTGCCCAATCAGGTCAATAACCCAAGCCCGGCCTGGACAAAAGCACCCGTAGACCTCAAGCAAGAAGACTACGACCAATTCTACCGAGAGTTATACCCCATGACTTTCGAGCAGCCGCTCTTTCATATCCACCTCAATGTCGATTATCCGTTCAACCTCACTGGTATTCTCTATTTCCCAAAAATCAAAGAAAACGTCGAGGTTCAGCGCAACAAAATCAACCTCTACAGCAATCAGGTTTTCATCACAGATAGTGTGGCTGAAATTGTTCCTGAATTTTTAACATTGCTGCATGGCGTTATTGATTCTCCGGATATTCCACTCAATGTATCACGCTCTTATTTACAGGCTGACGGCAATGTCAAGAAAATTTCTGCACACATCACCAAAAAAGTAGCCGATAAATTGGCCGAGATGTTCAAAAAAGACCGCCCAGATTTTGAAGCTAAATGGCCAGATCTACAGGTGTTTGTTCAGTACGGAATGCTTTCTGAAGAAAAATTTGCCGAAAAAGCCAAAGACTTCAGTTTGTTCAAAACCACCGATGACAAATGCTACACCATCAACGAATACATCGATGAAGTAAAAGCATTGCAAACCAACAAAGACAACAAAACCATCTTGTTGTACACCAATGATGCTGAAGAGCAATATGCTTTTGTCAAAAAAGCCAAAGACCGCGGTTATAGCGTGCTTGTTTTAGATGGCCCACTTGCACCACACTGGATTTCTAAACTCGAGCAGACACACGAAAACATCAGTTTTGCACGCGTCGATGCAGACAGCCTTGACAAACTCATTCAAAAAACAGAAGAACTACCTTCTAAATTGAGCAAAGACGAAGAGGAAAAACTCAAGCCAGTTTTTGAAGGGCAAATCAACAAAGAGAAATTTACGGTTCAGTTTGAAAGTATGTCCGAACAAGAGGCGCCAATTATCATTACCCAACCCGAATTTATCCGTCGCATGATGGAACAGCAAAAATTGGGTGGCGGAGGCGGCTTCTATGGCGCATTTCCTGAAATGTTCAACCTCACGGTCAATGCCAATCATCCAACAATCGGTAAATTATTACAGCAAGAAACAACTGCTCAAGAACAAAGCGTGAAACAACTCGTTGACCTCGCAATGTTGGCGCAAGGCCTCCTAAAAGGTGCTGCACTAGATGCCTTCATTCAGCGAAACATCGAACATATTGCTTAATTGTGTAGCTTTGAGCACGCTTTAAATATCAGATTTTGTACAAATGGATTTTGGGCATCGGTGCCCTTATTTTAACTCGCAGGATTGGCTTAGCTATTTTAGGTTTTGCCATTGGTTCACTTATCGATCAATACCAGCAAGGGGCTAAAGGAGGTCAGTCTAGCCAGCAGGGTTATGCCCAAGATCCATTTGAATTCTACCGCAGACAAAGTTCCAAATACGATTTACCAACGATGCTCATGGCGCTTTCTGCTGCAGTCATGAAGGCCGATGGCAAAGTACTTCGTATCGAGCTCGATTACGTCAAAAGCTTTTTCTCGGCCCAGTTTGGCCGTCAGTTTAATGCCACGCATTTACAAACGCTCAAACAATTCCTCGACTCCCCAAGTATCCCTTTACAAGACATCTGCCACGATATCCGCAACCGCATGACCCCAGAGGTGCGCACCCAATTGGTGCATTATCTATTTGGCATTGCAAAAGCAGATGGCGATGTTGGTACTGCAGAGCTCAATGTCATT
>JBILTD010000113.1:0-6176 GCA_044371695.1 Crocinitomicaceae bacterium
TATTGATACTTTAGCCTCAGGCTGGAACGGAAACATTATGTTTGCCGATACCATCAATTTGCCTGCTGCTTTCTCAAACGTTTCTTCGGTTACGTTCCGTTTTTATGTAATCAACCAAGCCACTTCAACTTCAACATTACGCATGGATAACGTAAGTGTTTGGGGAAATACCATCACCATCACACCATCACTTTACTATGCAGATCAGGATGGCGATGGTTTTGGAAATCTGAGCATGGATACCTTGCTTTGTAATGCCCCTGCAGGTTATGTTTCAAATAGCACCGATTGCAATGACAACGATGCGCTCGTTAATCCAAATACCGTATGGTATCAAGATTTAGACAACGACCAAGTCGGAAATACAGCCGTTAGCCAAGTTTCATGTACACAACCGGCAGGTTATGTACTCACAGACGGTGATTGCAATGACAACGATGCGGGCATCACTGCGCCAACAATGTATTACTCAGATAATGACCAAGATGGTTTTGGCGACGATGCAACAGGAACTTTATTTTGCCAAGCACCAGTCAATTTAATTCCAATTGGCGGAGACTGCGATGACAACAACAATGCCATTAATCCGAATGCTACAGAGATTTGCGATGGTCTTGACAACAACTGTGATGGTCAGGAAGACGAAGGTTTAACCTTCTTGAACTACTATTTTGATGGTGACAGCGATGGTTATGGTATTGGTAACCCTACAGTTTCATGTTCGCCAATTGCTGGCTATGCTACCCAAACAGGTGACTGCGATGACAGTAACAATAGTGTTTACCCAGGTGCAACAGATACTGAGGGTAATGGTATTGACGAAAACTGCGATGGCATCGATGGTGTTGTTTCGGTTACTGAGTTGCAATTTGAAAGTACAATTGCTCCAAACCCTAGTTCAGGTATATTTGAAGTTCAATTAAATACAGCCATCCATTTAGATGTATTGGTGTTAGATTTAAATGGTAAGGTTCAAGCTACTTTTTCTAATAATTCTAAAATCATTCACCTCGATTTAACACAATTAAATCCTGGAACTTATTTCTTAAATTTAGTAAGTGATAGCCAGCAAACGACGCATCGTCTTGTGAAGCTATAAGTTTGTAACAATTTGAGAAAACAGACGTCTTTACAAAGCCACCTTCGGGTGGCTTTTTTATTCTTGTTTATTTGTAATTTTATATAAAAGTAACTTCATGAAAAAACTACTCCTTCTTTTTTTACCACTGAGCGCATTTGCGCAATATTTTCAACAAGATGTTTCTTATCAAATTGAGGTTAAACTCGATGATAAAAAGCACGAACTCACAGGTTTTGAAACCTTAGTGTATAAAAATAACTCACCACAAACCCTAGAGGTTTTATACATGCACGTATGGCCAAATGCTTATAAAAATTCTGAAACTGCGTTGGCCAAGCAACTTAAGCGCACTGAAAAAGATAAAATTGGCTTAGCGAAACCCGAAGATTTAGGGTCAATCAATGAACTAGATTTCAAAATAGATGGGCAAAGTGTTAAATGGGAGTTTACCCCTGAGCATCAAGATATCGTCCTGATCCACTTACCAAAAGGTCTTGCGCCAGGTGCTAGCCTGACCCTAACCACTCCTTTTAAAGTTAACATTCCATCAGGCTCGATATCGCGCTTAGGTCATATTGGTCAATCCTATCAAATCACGCAATGGTATCCAAAACCTGCAGTTTATGATCAAAATGGTTGGAACCAAATGCCTTACTTGAATCAAGGAGAATTTTATTCAGAATACGGTAATTTTGATGTACAAATTACAGTGCCTTCAAACTATGTAGTGGGCGCTACTGGCGAATTGCAAACAGCAACAGAAATTACTTTTCTCGATGATAAGGTCAAACAAAGTGCCAAGAAATTAGAGAATTTATTAGCGAATGACGATAATAAAAAAGCCAGTAATTTCCCAGAATCAGCTACAACTTGGAAAACGATTCGTTATACCCAAGATCGCGTGCATGATTTTGCGTGGTTTGCTGATAAGCGCTTCTTAGTTTTAAAAGGAGAGGTGACCTTACCTCATTCAAAAGAAACGGTAACAACATGGGCCATGTTTACGCCACAAAATGCCAAACTTTGGGCCAACTCACTAGAATATTTACATGATGGCACCTACTATTATTCACTATGGAATGGTGATTACCCATACAAGCATGTTACAGCCATTGACGGAACTATTAGTGCTGGCGGCGGCATGGAATACCCCATGATTACAGTTATCGGGAATGCAAGCAGCAAGGAAGAGTTAGAGGTTGTAATTGTTCACGAGGTAGGACACAACTGGTTCTACGGAATTTTGGGTTCTAACGAGCGCGTTCATGGTTGGATGGATGAAGGTCTCAATACGCTCAATGAGATGCGTTATGTTCAAACAAAATATCCAGACAACACCCGTTTTTCAGACATGGTAGCAGGTGGTCGTTTTCACCTCAATGACCTCGATCATCATGATTCAGGTGACGTCATATACCGCTCTTTAGCTAGTTTTGGCCTAGACCAACCACTAGAAATCCATTCAGACGATTTTTCTAGCATGAACTATGGTGCAATTATGTATCAGAAAACAGGCGTAATCTTCTTTTACCTTATGGATTACCTCGGGGCGGAAAAGTTTGATGCCGCGATGTCTGCCTACTACCAACAATGGAAATTCAAGCATCCGCAACCGGCTGATCTCAAAAAAACACTTGAAACCAATACGGGTAAAGATCTCAATTGGTTGTTTCATGACTTGATTCAAACAACGCGTCATATCGATTACAAAATTGCAAGTGTCAAACCTGTTCTAAAAACAGGAAGTATCGTGAAACTTAAAAATAAGGGGCAAGTAAATGGCCCGATTGAAGTCAATGTTTACGGTGAAAAAGGTCTACTTGAAACAAAATGGGCCGAGCCAACTGAATCAGAACTACGTATCCAAACACCATATACGGATATTACAAAAGTCGAGATTGACCGCAACAACGATATCCCTGAACTCAACCGCCAAAACAACCTTTGGGTCAAAGATCAGTTGTTCAAGAAAGTAGAACCTTTGCGTTTTGAATTTTTGTTTGGCGATCACGAAAAAGACAAAAGCACAATTTTCTGGACACCAATGATTGGCGGGAATGCCTATGATGGTTTCATGGCAGGTCTTACTGTTCACAACATTGGCTTGGCACCAAAAAAGTTCACCTATTTAGTGAGCCCAATGCTCAGTACTTCAAGACTACGCCCTGTCGGAATGGCAGAATTCTCTTATCAAATTTTACCCACTAAGGCGTTTGAACTGATCCGTATCGGAACTTCTGTTAAATCGTTTGGTATAGACAGAAACAACAACGATAGCTATTTCGCAGTCACTCCTTATTTGCATTTTAACTTAGGTTCAAGAACAGTTCGTCATCCGCTGCATCAGGAGATTTTACTTCAAGGTTTATTGCGCAGCAATAACAACGAAATGAGTATTGATAATCAAGAACAAGGATTCTTTGCTCAGTATTTGATGAATTATAAAAAGCCAGCTTATCTTCTCAGTTGGTCTTCACGCTACGAATTCTTTAAATCAGGGCAGTCAAGTATCGCTGACCAATCTATTTCCCGCATCTGGACCAACTTGAATCAAACTTTTAATTATCGTCTTGGTAAGTTTGATCGAAAGATTGAATTGAATCTATTTGGTGGTTATACACTTAGTTTCACAGATAATGCTGTAATCCCTAGTGACCGCATGTTTTGGTCAATCAATGGATTGCAAGGTGAGCAAGACTTATTCTTGGAGGATTACAACTTAGGTCGTTCTGAAACTTCAGGTTTTTGGTCACAGCAACGCATGGATCGCCATGGGCAATTTCATACGGCTAATAGTGCCGGAAGCAATATCAATTGGTTAACTACGGCTTCGGTTTATGCGCAATTGCCAATCAAGCCAAATATCTTTGGTGTTTTTGCTGACTTCGGATTAGCACCAACAAGCGGCATTAACGAAAGCGCTATCGATCATTTTTACAATGCAGGTTTAGCGATCCGAATGGGTAAGGTCTTTGGCGTTTATTTCCCATTGGTTTATGGCAACAGCTATTATACAGGTCAACTATTTACGAATTACGCCCAAAATATTCGTTTTAGTTTGCGCATCAATATTGTCAACAGACTCAGTTTACACACCTTACTCAATTCCTAAATATGTCTGAAAATCGGATTTCCTTCTCTAAATTATTCTGGCCGAGTTTCCTTGCTGTTTTTGTAGCAGGGTTGGTTGGGATGGTCTTTTTCTTCCTGATTCTTGGCGGAATCATTGGCTCATTCGGAGATTTTGATCCAGAGCCTGTGGCCATACAAGACAAAACAGTTTTGCATGTGCGTCTAGAAGGAGTCATCGCCGATAAAAGCAGTCAGTCTATAGATGCAGCAGCATTGCAGGTGTCACGCAGTTCAGGTATCCCAGAACTATTAATTGGCCTAGAGCAAGCAGCCAATGACCGCAAGATTCGCGGTGTGTTTTTAGAAATGAAGAGTCCTGAAATGGGGATGGCTAGCGCCAAGGAACTCAGAGATGCACTAGAAAGATTTAAGCGCAACGGCAAGTTTGTAGTGGCTTATTTATCAGGAGAGCAAATTTCTTACACTGATTATTACGTGAGTAGTGTAGCAGACAATCTTTTAGGTATGGGGGGCTCTACATTTCTATGGACCGGCTTGCATTCAGAGAGTTTGTTTTTGAAAAATTTACTCGACGAGCTCGAAATAGGGGTCATGGTTGTTCGTGGTAAGGAAAACGATTTTAAAAGTGCTGTAGAGCCTTTTTACCGCTCGGAAATGAGTGATTCAAGTAGAGTTCAAATGTCGGCTTTGCTTCAAGATATCTGGAAGTCTACTAGAAACGATATCGCAGATAGCCGCAAGGTAGATACGATTTTACTTGATTCCCTAGCCAATGCCTTGGCTGTACGCAAACTACAACACGCCTTCGATAACAAACTGATCGATAAAGTATTTTACCGTCACGAAGTGCTGGCTTTTCTCAAAAAGAAAGTGGGTATTGAGCAAAGTGCGGCCTTGCGTTTGCAAGCTTTTGGTAAATACATGCGAGACACCTATTATAAAGAGCAATTATTGGCCAAGCAAAAAAAGCATGTAGCTGTTATTTTAGCAGAAGGCGATGTAGTTTCTGAAGGCGAAGGACTGAGTGCAGCAGAACTAGGAAAAATGCTTAGAGCAGTCAGAACAGACAACGATGTCAAGGCGGTTGTACTTCGCATCAATAGCCCAGGAGGTTCGGCGCTAGCAAGTGAAGAAATTTGGAAAGAAGTTTCACTCACGGCTCAAAAGAAACCGCTCTACGTTTCTATGGGTGACTACGCAGCTTCTGGTGGTTACTATATTGCTACACCAGCCAAGAAAATCTTTGCGCAAGCGGCTACAATTACTGGTTCTATCGGAGTTTTTGGCATCATTCCAAATGCTGGTGCTTTTCTCAAAAACAAAGTAGGAATTACCACAGATGAGGTAAGGACGCATCGCCATGGCGGTTTGTCATTACTTAGGCCGCTCAGTGTAGAAGAATACGGTTTTATGCAAGCTGAAATTGATGAGATCTATGAATTGTTCTTAAATCGTGTTGCTAAGGGTAGAAAACTATCTAAGGCCCAAGTGCATAAAGTGGCAAGAGGAAGAGTTTGGACGGGTGCTAGTGCCAAACGAGTTGGCTTGGTTGACGAAATCGGAGGTCTTTTTGCAGCTATTCAGGTGGCAAAAAATGACGTAGGCATATCTTCAGTAGTTTACTACCCGAAAAAAGATAAAACTACAATTGATAATTTGATCGAAATATTGGACGAAGAATTGGAAAATGAGTCGACAAAAACAAAAAATCAACTTCCTCCTGAATTGATTTTGTATTATCAAAAATACAATCAGATAAAAAAGATGAGTGGCCTACAAATGAGGCTGCCATTCACTTCTTTAAGTTTTTATTAATCAAGAAATTAACATAGTTTAGGTCCCCGCAAGTATTTTGTTGAATAAAAATAACATGATGTTAAACAAAAATTATATATCATTGTTATTCAATAAATTACAGGCGGTTCCCGAAAAGCCTCAAAAGAGTAGGGAAAACTAAACCTATATACTATGTTTTTTTCTTTAACAAGTGCACTTAAGGTGC
>JBILTD010000114.1:0-6152 GCA_044371695.1 Crocinitomicaceae bacterium
GGTTCGGCACATTCGAAAAACAAAAAGCCCTATTGCAGTTCTTCTTGTATACCTTGCTTGGATCTTTAGCCATGTTGCTTTCTGTAATTGGCCTCATGCATGTGACCAACCAACAAACGTATGAAGCGCTTTTAGCTGCGGACCTCAGTCAGTTAGGAAATACCGGTATCTTGCTCATGGGTGGCTTTTTATTGGCTTTTGCAGTTAAAATTCCATTATTCCCTTTCCATACTTGGCAAGCTGAAACTTACACCAATGCGCCAACTGCGGGCACCATGTTGCTTTCAGCCCTTATGCTCAAGATGGCCTTGTTTGGTCTCATCAAATGGGTACTTCCTATTTTTGCAGGGCCAGCTGTAGATTTCTGGCGTTGGCCAATTATTGTATTGGGGCTCATCGGCATCATTTACGGTGCAGTGGTCGCAATCAAACAACAAGACCTCAAAACACTTTTTGCCTACGCTTCTTTGAGTCACCTTGGCTTAATCGCTGCAGGCATCATGCTTGGTGATCATGACACCACCAAGACGGCAATGCTACAGATTGTTAACCACAGTATTGTTGCGCTCGGCTTATTTTTAGCAGCGGGCATCATCGAACAAAGACTGCGCACCAGAGAAATTTCAGCTTTGGGCGGAATTGCAAAAGTTGCACCTCGCTTTGCTTTTTGGTTTGCTGTACTCACGTTTGTTTCGTTATCAGTACCATTTACTGCTGGCTTTATTGGCGAGTTCTTCTTGTTAAAATCATTATTCAGTGCACATGCGCTTACCGGAATCTTGGCCAGTTCAACCTTGATTCTTGGTGCGGTCTATATGTTGCGCGCTTATCAAGACACCATGTTTGGACCAACAAAAGTTGCGGTTTTTGCCGATCTACATTGGTCTGAATGGACCGTTTTTGCCATCTTGAGCATCGCTGCAATTTATCTTGGCCTAGCGCCACAATGTCTTACCGATTTCGTAGGCCACAGCCTCGTACAACTCAAACCTTAAGGAAACATCATGGATAGTATTGTTATCATTTTTATCGCTGGTTTAATTGGTCTATTTGCCGGAATGCGCAAGCAGCCTGTGCTTTCGCTATTGGTAGCTGTTCTTGGGCTAATTGGAGCTGGTTTGGCTGCCTACTTTCGCGGAAGTTACACAACGCCGTTTCAAACATACGCAGCACAAGTTCCTACCCCACCAATAGTGATCATTTTACTCTGTGGCGTCACGCTTCTTGCCGTTCTAGGTGGTTTTCAGCGCTACAAGCAAGACCTCGAACACACCTCTGATTACTTTGCGCTCATTTTATTCTCGTTGTGCGGAGCCATCTTAATGGCCGTTCCCTCAGATTTAATGTTGTTTTTCATTGGACTTGAAATCCTTTCTATTCCTATCTATGTTTTGGTAGGTATTGAAAAAGGAAGCAGTGTTTCTGCTGAAGCAGCCGTTAAATACTTCTTCACGGGTTCTTTTGCATCTGCTATTATGCTTTTTGGAATTGCTCTTTTGTATGGCGCAACCGGAAGCTTCCAACTTGTAGAAATTCAATCCAACCTTGCCATCGGTATTTGGCAAAGCCCAATGGCCATGATTGGCAGCTTATTCATGTTGGCTGGTTTTGTATTTAAAATAGGAGCTGTTCCTTTTCATTTCTGGGGCCCAGATGTGTATCAAGGAGCTTCTAACGCGGTCTTGATGTACATGTCAACCGTTGTGAAAATTGCCGGGATTTATGCCATTATTTATGTATTCGCAGCAGTCTTCAGAGATTCTTACTTCTTCTGGATTGACCTCGTGAGCCTCATTATTGTCGCTTCGTTATTTTATGGTTACATCACCGCCTGGAGACAAACAAGCTTCCGCCGCCTCATGGCCTACTCATCAATAGCCAATGCAGGCCTAATGCTCTTTACACTTGCTGATACCAATAATTCAAATGTCTTCATATTTGTTTTGGCTTATGCAGTATCTACAATAGCATTAGTTGTTAGCAATCAGTCTAACGGAGAAAACGCCGACGAGCTCAGCGCTTGGGAAGGGCTCGCTTGGAAACACCCACTTCTTGGCATTTCAATTGTTTTGGCCTTGTTTTCATTAGCTGGTATTCCGCCAATGGCTGGTTTCTTTGGTAAATTCACACTTTTATGGTCTGCTGCACCGCACTTACCTTACACAGCTGCGCTCGCCTTGATCGCTTCAGTTGTCGGCGCTTTTGTTTATTTACGCTTATTGTTGTTGGCCTTGAAAAAACCAGCTACAAGCATTCGCGTAAGTCTTCCATTAGAGCAAAGCATTGTCTTATTTATTTGCGCCTTCCTTACTTTAGGTGCAGTTTTCTTGATCTAATTTAATTTAGACACAACCTTTTTTGGTCAATTTCGACTTACTAACAATGACCAAAGACAAGCAAATCTATGACGACCTCATTAGGGCCTGTATCCGAAAGGAAGCACGTGCTCAAAAAGAGTTATATGATTTGTTTGCACCTGCGATGTTTAAAGTATGCTTGCGCTATGCGCAAGACGAGTCTGCGGCACAAGATATCTTTCAAGATGCCTTTGTCAAAATTTTTCTAAACTTGCATCGCATAGAGAGCAGTGCACATCTACCTGGTTGGATTAAAAAAATTGTGGTCTATACGGCCATTGACTTCCTAAGAAGTTCAGCTAAATATGCCCAACATCAAAACATCGACCAAGCTTATCAGTTAGCTTCAACTGACCAAACCGTTTTACAGCAACTTGGTGCCGAAGAAATCATTTTATTGGTCCAAAAACTACCACCCAGATCAAGAATGGTTTTTAACCTTTATGTGATGGAAGGTTATACTCACAAAGAAATCGGTGCACTCCTTCAAATCAACGAAGGCACCTCTAAATCACAGCTTTTTGAAGCCAAAAGGGCACTTCAAAAAGCCATTGAAAAAAATGAACGCATCCAAATGATCGGCTAATTATGCAAGAACTAGACGCATTTGAAAAATATCTACAAGAACAGCTCAAGGGGCAAGCAGCTCCTCAAGACCTCATGTGGAAACGTTTGCATGACGTCATTGGCAAACCCAAAGCTTGGTATACAAAAAGTATTGTTAAATATGCATTAACTGCGCTAACAGCAGCCGCAATCGGCGCTGGCTCAACCTATGTTATACTCAATAATCAAGCAACTGGTTCAGCAACACCTGTAGTAAGTAGAGAGTTGAGTCAAAAAACAATTTTAAGCCCTGAACAAGAAAAGTCTTTTGCCTCAGGTTCCTTGCCTATAGAAAAGCAAAATTTGCCTATTGTTCAAAACCTAGTTTCAAAAGAAGAAAAGGGTCAAAATCTTGAACAAAGCACTCTAAAAAATAAACAAGCGCAATATTTAGACGCTATTTCCAAGATTCAAAATCTGGAGCAAAATCAACTTGAGTATTTAGATGAATCTAACCCAGTCATCAATCCTTTTCATCAAGAAGCAGGACCTGATGCTATACAACCTCAAACAACAGAAGCCTCCATTCAATATTTAAAACCTATCTCCATTCAACTAGATAAAAAGTCTTTAATCAAACATCCAAAAACTCCTCTTCTGCGCACTGGTTTGAGTTTGCAGCTGTCTAGTGCAAAATCATTTAATTCATTCCAGAGCACACCTTACAGTTTAAACAATTCAGCAAGCTATACACAAGCGGCTAGCACGCAGCAAAAACCAAGCTTACAAATTCAATATCACTTCCCAAAATCATGGGTATTAGGGTTAGGTATTGGTCAGCAACAAATACAAATTGCTGAACACTTTTACAAAACCAATGTCTATTCCTACGATGACAAAGAGCATTATTGGTTTAACTATGCTTTTGGACAACGCAGCATCTCTGATGAAGAACTAGATAATGGTCCATGGCCATTTTTACCACCGAATCCGTTCGGATCAGACACCAGTCATGTGCATATCAATTACCAAAGTGATGTCCGTTTCAACATCCTGCAAATTCCTTTGAGTTTTGCTTATGAACGCAGATTCGGGAATTTTGCACTACAACTGTCAACAGGCCTTTCACTCAATTACATCAAAAATGCAACACAAACCCTTGGTATACCTGGTTTTGCACCGAGCACTATCGATATAACTGATCAACTACAAAAATGGAGTTGCTATCAACAACAAAGTTTGCGTTTTGAATATTTAGCAAATAAACACCTTGGTGTTTACCTAGAACCAAGTTATCTTATGCAAATACAACGCTTTAAATCTGAATCTGGACAGGGCGTGAAGCTGAATCAAATGCAACTCCGAACAGGAATTTCTTGGAAATTTTAGTATCTTTGTTTCTTAACAATTGACTGACTACTACGACTTTTCCTTTCATGAGTAAGCAAGTATTTATCACCGGTGCCAACGGTATGTTAGGCGCAAGCGTCACCAGAGAAGCACTGAATCAAGGTTTCTCAGTCAAAGCACAAATTTTACCAGGAACCTCCACTCAAGTTTTAGCAGGCCTGCCAATTGAAATTGTTGAAGGAAATATCCTTGATCGTGCTTTCCTAGAACGTGAAATGGCTTCCTGTAAATACGTCATCAATATTGCCGCACTCACAACCATTTGGCCGCGTCGCCTAGATATCATTCACCAGGTTAATTTTGACGGCGTAAAAAACATCGCTGAAATAGCTATTCAAAATGGATACACCCGAATGGTTCAAATTGGCACAGCTAATTCATTTGATCATGGCCCAAAGAACAATCCAGGCCATGAAAACAACAAATATGAAGGGCATCAGTTCAAGATGGACTACATGGACAGCAAATATCGGGCACAATGTTTCTTGCGTGAATTACACGCCGCTCAAAATTTCCCAGTCATTGTTGTCAATCCAACCTACATGATTGGTCCTTTTGATTCAGGGCCAACGTCGGGTAGAATGCTCATTGAGCTCTACAACAACAAACTTCCGGGCTATGCTGGAGGTGGAAAGAACTTTGTGTATTCCAAAGATGTTGCTGTTGCAACCGTCAATGCCTTGCACATGGGGCGTTTAGGAGAATGCTACATTGTAGGTAATGAAAACTTGTATTTTGGAGAGATGTTTAGCAAAGCGGCCAAAGTTTTTAATAAGCCTTTTAAAATCAAGAAGTTTCCTGGTTTTGCAATTAACATGGTTGGTGCTATCAATTCACTAAAGGCCAAAATCACAGGCAAAGCCCCAAAACTCAGCTATTCAATGGCCAAGATGGCTAGTGTCAAGCAATTTTATTCTCCGGAAAAAGCCCGAGAAGAGCTGCACTTACCAAGCACCCCTATCGAAGAAGCCATCTCAGATTGCATGGCTTGGTACAAAGAAAATGGCTACATCGCATAAGTCATGATACATTATCTCTCTCTCACTGATCAAACCCCTTCCTTGCACGGTGGTATTGCACCAATTTATTTAGCGCTTTTTGGTTTTATTATTTTTTGGTTTGGCTCTAAATCTGAGCAAGTTAAGGCATATTATTTTAAGCGCCATGACCACGATACCGCATGGCTTCGCTTCATCTACATGACCAAATGGCTGGGCTTTTTTAGCATGGGACTCGTTCCACTCCTCGTTTTACTTCTCATTGAACCACAACGCTCAATCGCTTATTATGGGCTCAATTTCAGGACAGATACTTTATTGTTTAATATAGTTGTGACATTAGGATTACTGGCATTGGTCATTCCTTTAGCCATCTTTTCTGCCAAGAAAGAAAAAAACTTAGTCAATTATCCACAAATCAGAGCCAAAGTCTGGACAAAAAAAACTTATCGGCTTAACTTATTAGGTTGGGCAGTCTATTTATTAGGATACGAACTTCTTTTCAGAGGACTCTTGCTGTTTCCGTTAGTAGAAGCTTATGGGCTTTGGTTAGCCATTGCGATCAACGTAGCGCTCTACTCTGCCACACACATACCAAAAGGTCTCGATGAGACACTGGGTGCAATACCACTGGGTTTTGTTTTATGCCTGTTCACCCTAATGTCTGGCAATATCTGGATTGCTGTTCTTGTTCATATCGGTATGGCCTGGACCAACAGCCTTACGGCACTTAAGCATCATCCTGAAATTCACTTCGACCCCAAAGCATGACAGGGTTTCAAAATAAAGTTGCACTCATTACCGGCTCAAGTCAAGGAATCGGTAAAGCCATTGCCCTAGA
>JBILTD010000115.1:0-6149 GCA_044371695.1 Crocinitomicaceae bacterium
TCGATACTTGTTCCGTTAGGTTGTAAATAAATATAATCTTTAACCCAAGCATTAAAGGGATTAATCGTAATACTGCCGTGTTGCGAACTCAATTCAGTAGACCAATCTAATTGCAAACTCCTTTCTGGGCTCAAGGTACTATCCCCTATTTCATAACGCAAAGCACCATGATGAAAGCCATCGGCCAAAAGTTCGCTTAGGTGCGGTGCCCGAAAAGCACTCGAAACATTGAGCTGGTTACTCCAAAATTCTTTTGGTTGCCATGACCAACCCATTGAAAGATTCGGGCTCATATAAGTCTTTCTAAGTGGATTTACAGACATGGTTTGAAGCAACCGGAGATCTTGTCTTAAACCAAATTGTAGCAAATGTTGTTTGGAGAGCTCTAACTTATAGAGTCCAAAAATTCCTTGATCAAAAGTCAGGGCATTGGGTAAAAGCTCATCTTCAGCTATTGGCGCATTTATATTGTATTGCAGCATACCTGCAACTCCAAGTATAAGTTGTTGTGCCGACCATTTTTTAGTCCATTTTACTTGATAAACAGAATTATATAAATCCATTTCCATGAATGGCTTAGTGACCTTTTCATCATATTCTACGAGCCTATTCAAGGTTTGTCCCACTAATAAATGAAACTCGTTACGAGCCCAGAAGCGTTTGAACTCATAGCTTGCTAACTGATTGGTAAAGAACTGTGCAGGTAAAGAATAACGCCTTCCTTGGGTTGCTACTTGAAAACTTAATGGCGTGGCTAAAGAATCATGGGTGTGCCCTGGAATGCCTGTTACCGTATTATTGAAGGCGTATCTGAACTGATGCGTTTGATTGTCTTTGAACCAGGAGTAAGATCCTTTTAATACCAACTCATGAAAGCGTGAATTCTTTGCAAAGAGGCCATTTGGCAACTGAAAATCGGCATGATTGGCATAGCTTCCTGCCAACAGAAAACGCTTGTTTCCCTGACTTCTTTTATAGAGTAAATTTGTTTGCGATCCATTGGTATTTTGATTCCATTTTTGTTGTACATCTAGCGTTTGCTGATTGATACGCGCATAAGGTTCATCTACCAAATAGATGACGCCACCAAGTGCATCAGCACCGTACAAAACCGAGGCTGGCCCTTTGATGAGTTCGGCTGAACCCAGTGCTAATTCCCCGATACCCAAACCGTGGTCTCCACCCCATTGTTGTCCTTCTAAACGAAGGCCGTTAATGAGCGTAACTACCCGCATACCTTGCATGCCGCGTATAACTGGTTTGGCAATACCATTGCCTAAAGTACTGGCATAAACACCCGGTATTTTGGTGAGTAATTCAGAGATATTCATCCCTCCGGACAGTTGTAAATCAGCAATGCTGCGCACCTCAATAGGCACCGTGCTTTTATTGCGCAATGAGACAGTCTGACCGCTCACGGTAATCTCTTCGGTAGTCATGTGGCCTAAACGTAATTCAAATTGCAAGCTAGGCCCTTGCCCCTTGATGATGGTATCTAGAACTTTGTAATCAGGATGACGCAGCCGGAGTACCTGAGGATCTGACCACGAAAGGGGTAATGTAAATTCACCCTGCAAATTTGTCTTTACTTGAATTTGAAAAGTAGGTAAAGAAACAGTAACCTCAGAAACTGGTTGTTTAGTTTGTGCATCAAGGACAATGCCTTGTACACTTTGTTGGGAATAGTACGGCAAACATAGGCATGTACTTATCCAAAAGAAAAATGTTTTCATTGGGAATCAGTGCGAATAAATGAGTAATTAAAGTGTCTAAACTTTAAACTACCGGAGGCGCTCTGAGTTGAAATAGTGTTTTGCTTTCTAGCGATATTAGTAAACACTGTAATTGCCCGTGTACAAACGGCTTTTGTTTAAAAACAAAAAATGAAAAGTCCGACGGACGGGTGAAGACACTCAAGGATAAATCGCAGACCGCACATTTTTCGTCAAGGGTTTGATCAGAAGTCAATGCAGACTCTTTTTCATGCACTGTATGAGCACAGTGATGCCACCAATGTTTTGGTGTTAAAACTGCAGTGAAACAGACGAGAAGAAAAATACTGATTGCTTTCACACAACTAAATTACGAAATACTTTTATCAGGCCGTATTAAAAATACTTATCTACAACAAAGATTCAATGATCCTATCCATAGAATATCCCTCCGCTTCAGCGCGGTAATTTCTGACCAAGCGATGACGTAGAATGGCTTTAGCAACTGCTTTTACATCTTCAATATCTGGAGAATATTTTCCATTGAGTGCAGCATGACACTTGGCACCGATGATCAAATTTTGAGAAGCTCTTGGGCCTGCACCCCATGTAATGAAGTTCTTGGTGAGTTCTGGGGCTAGTGGATTGCCATGACGTGTTTTAGCCACAAGCGTAACCGCATACTCGAGTACATTTTCTGCAACAGGAATGCGACGAATGAGGTCTTGATAGGCCAAAATTTGAGTTTCGGTAAGTACGTTTTTTAAGCTTACTTTGCGATCGCCTGTGCTTGATTTAACGATTTCAAGCTCCTCTTGATAACTTGGGTAATCGACCCAAATATTGAACATAAAGCGGTCAAGCTGTGCTTCTGGCAAGGGATAGGTTCCTTCTTGTTCAATAGGGTTTTGCGTTGCGAGGACAAAAAATGGCGCTGGTAAACTATAGGTGTTTCCGGCAGCGGTTACAGAACGTTCTTGCATGGCCTCAAGCAATGCAGCCTGCGTTTTAGGGGGTGTTCTGTTGATTTCATCGGCCAAGATTAAATTGGAGAAAATTGGGCCTTTGATGAATTTGAATTGTTTGGTTTCATCGAGAATCTCAGAACCCACGATATCTGAGGGCATGAGATCCGGGGTAAACTGAATGCGATTGAAAGACAAACCCAAAGTTTGTGCAATGGTGTTTACTAATAAAGTTTTCGCAAGTCCGGGAACTCCTACTAATAGGCAGTGAGCTCTGGAAAAAATGGCAATAAGGACTTGATCAACAACTTCATCCTGACCAATAATAACCTGATGAATTTCTTTTTTAAGCGCTTGGTAATCGAGTACCAGCTGATCTATGAGTTCTTTGTCTGTCATGGGTTTAAGGTGTGGTTTGCCAATTAACTCTGAAATCGCAATTTTGATAGGCCGCATCTATGCGAACATAGGCATTTGGAATCTTGGTTTGCACCCATTCATCGAGTGTTTTTTGTTTTTTGTCGTTCTCTGCAGCGAGCTTAATAAGCGCGTAATCTTGTTCAAGATTAGCCTGATGGGCCGGAACTCTGTTTTGGAGTCGAACGATACGTATCCCCTGTTTGCGCTCGAATAAATCCATGTACAAAGAAGGTTGGGAGATACCGCCACTTTCCAAAGCATCGGTGAGCAAATAAATTTGCTGGTCAATTTCATTGAGTTGCTCCATATCCCAATAGATATCCATAGTATAAGGATTGGTGAGCACCCCTTTATTTTGTTTGGTGCCATCATCATTGGAAAAACGAATTACGGCTTCGTCCCAAGTGATTTGATTGCGATTGAGCATTTGGAAACAAGTATCCATTTTTGCTGCAGCAATGGAAATACTTTTGGAACTGTATTCAGGCATGATGAGGATATGCTGACAAGTATAATCATCGCCTTTTCTAGAAATTAATTTAATGATATGATAACCATACATCGTCTCGACAATTTCTGACACCTCGCCTGGCTTGAGGTCAAAAACAGCAGCCTCAAACTGCGGAACCATCATGCCTTTAGATGCTTGAATTTTACCTCCTTGACTAGCACTTCCTGGATCCATTGACTTGAGCCTCGCCATCATGTCGAAAGATTTTGAACCCGCAACAATTTGTTTGCGAATATCGACTAATTGGTCATAGGCCAATTTTTTGTCATCCTTGGTAAGTTCAGGAAACTGAACAATTTGCTGAAAGCTCAACTTCATGTTGATAAAAGGAATGCTGTCTTTGGGTAAGGTTTGATAAAAAGCTGCAACTTCTTTTGGGGTAACGGAGATATCTCCTGTAATTTTGCGCTCCATTTCTTGAGCGAGCATCTTGTTGCGAATTATGGTACGAAACTCTTCTTTAATAGCAACTGTTGACTTGCCATAAAAAGCCTCGAGGTTTTCACGCCCTCCCATCTTGTTTTCCATGATACGCAAGCGGTTTTCCATTTCAGCATCAACTTGTTCATCTGAAATTTCAAGGCTATCAATCTGCGCTTGGTTGACCAATAATTCTTCGATTAAAAGTTGTTCGAGAATTTGACAAGATTTACCCGCTTGCTCTCTTTCCTTTTCATTGAGCTGTAAACGCTGAGTTTCAAGGTCAGATAAAAGAATAATGTGGTCGCCAACTTGGGCAACAATTTGATTGACCACTTTGGGTTGACCATAGACATGAGTTAGGGTCAAAAAGAGGCTTACAGTAAAAAGAAGAGTCTTGATCATTGGTTTTTTCCGAGTTGGTAAAGTACGTCAGTATTAATGACGATTTGATGCTTAGAACGTAACGCATCTAACCACTTTTTCTCTAAATAAACTTGATAATCTGAGGTAGCCAAGCCTTTTGCTTCATTAAATTCTTTAGGCGCTGGCGCCATTATTTCGGCAACTTTAACAACGTACCACTTGCCTTCATAAGAATATACCGGATTCAGGCCAAGCGTCCAATTGCGAGCATTGAGATAAGGCGTTTGCTTTAATTCAAATTTGTTCATTCGCACTTTTAGGTTCAATTCTGATTCTTTGTTAATGACCTCAATTACATTTTTAGAAGTAATTGTGTCTGATTTCAGTAACATACCATAGACTTGCACAGCAATATGCTCATCTTTACATTCATAAACAGTGGCATTGATGCGTTCAGTCCAGCTGTATTTACTTCTGTTTTCATTGAAAAAAGTGCGCAAACCTGCCGTATCTTTCACGGCTTTATTCCAGACTTGATCTTGCATAATTTCATAAAGAATGATGCCATCGTGGTACTCTTGAACCAGTGCTTTGAATGCAGGATATTTAGCTGGCAACAAAGACTCTTCGTAAGCAAGAATGGCTGCTTTTTCCCATTGTGTATAGAGTTGTTTAACTACGACTGCCGCGTCGTCTTTGCGAACTGATCTGAAGTTCTTCTCAACGTGCTGCGCAAATTCTTTTTGTTTGAATTTTTGACCACCAAGGACAAAAAGCGTCTTATTAGACTTCAACTCAGATGCTTTCCATTTTCCGACATAATAGTTGGAGTCAAGGTTATTGACAAACCACTCTAAACCTTTAGCAGACTTATCTTGATAATTGTATTGGGTTTTGAGTTTTTGAACAAAAGAATCTTGGGTCACTTTAGAGCGTTCGTCTTTGTTAACCTTGGCTTGCAATTCACGACGAATTACATCGAAAGACTTGACTGGAGACCACTCAAGCAATTTAATGATATGGTAACCATATTGCGTTTTGACAGGCTTAGAAAATTGTCCTACTTCTTTGAGTGCAAAAGCAGCATCCTCAAATTCTAGCACCATACGCTGACTTGTACCAGAACCGAAAGTTGGCAATTCACCCGCTTTTTTAGTGCTATTTGCATCTTCAGAATACGCGTTGACCATTTTATCCCATGCAGCACCTGCCACAAGGCTATCATAAATTTCGTTGATTTTCTTTTCAGCGTTTTGACGCGTCTCGGTGCTTGCTTCTCTGCCTGTTGCAATCATGATATGGGCAACCTTAATAGTACCACGTGCAGGGCGCTTGTCAGTCACCTTTAAAATATGATAGCCAAAACGCGTTCTGAAAGGCGCAGAAACCTGACCAACAGGGGTGTTATAAGCTTTTTCTTCGAAAGGATAAACCATCTGAAAAGCAGTGAAATAACCGAGATCACCACCGTTATTGACAACAGAAGGATCTTCAGAACCATTTTTTGATTTGGCAACCGACGCGAAATCTTCGCCTTTTTCAATTCTTGCTTTCAAGCCAATTAAGCGATTATATGCTTCTAAAGTGTCTTTTGGACTCGCGTTAGGGTCTAGTTTGATTAAGATATGTGAACAACGCACCTCATTAGCTGTGCGATTATAGGCCTCGGTTACCATTGTTTGATTTTGAACGGAATCTATGAGGTATGGGAGTGCCAACTGTTTTTTGTATCCTTCAAGTTCTTTTTTCAGGCGC
>JBILTD010000013.1:0-17966 GCA_044371695.1 Crocinitomicaceae bacterium
AAAAAGTTACTATTTTTTGCTGTATTGGCTGCCGGATTTGCAAGCTGTACAGTTGTGAGACCTCATCAAGTGGCGGTCAAGAGTAAACTCGGAAAAATTGACAATAAAGTGCGTCAAGCTGGGCCTGTGGCCTACAACCCTTTTATCACGAAAGTGATCAAGGTCAATGTCCGAACGATGAACTTATCGATCAAAGAAAATCTTCCGTCAAAAGAAGGACTAACCATTTTGTCCGAAAGCTCTATTCTGTATCATATCAAGGCCGAAGACGTGCCAAAAGTGATCAAAGAAACGGGGCTTAATTATGAAGAAAACCTCATATTGCCAGTTTTCAGATCGGCGGCATCTGATGTGTGTTCGCGATACTATGCCAAAGACATGCACAGCGCCAAACGCAATGAAATTGAACAAGAAATCAGAAAAAGATTGGCAGAAGTCTGCGAAGAAAAGGGCTTTGTAATTGAAGCAGTCCTGCTCAAAAGTATTAGTCTTCCGCAAGGTCTAACGCGTTCTATCGAGGCAAAACTAGAAGCCGAACAAGAAGCCTTGCGCATGGAGTTTGTGCTTGATCGTCAGAAAAAAGAAATGGATAGACAACTGATCGAGGCTGAAGGCGCCAAGAAAAATGCCATTATTCAGGCAGAAGCACGCGCAGAAACCGCTAAAATTGAAGCAGAAGGAAAGGCAAAGAGTATTGAAATTGAGGCCAAAGCCAACAAATCTGCCAACGATATGCTCAACTCAAGCCTAACTCCAAACGTCTTGAAAATGAACCAAATTCAGGCCTTCATGAAATTGTCTACCTCTCCAAATACCAAAACAATCATCACAGATGGCAAAGGCGGCGTCATCAATATGTTGGATGATAAGTAAACTGTTTCAAAAACTTATTTCAGAATAACTTTTAAATGCTGCCCATTTTCTAGATGGAGTACATACAACCCTGCTTGAAGATGCGAAAGGTCTAGCTTCTGACCCTCTTCATAACTGAGAGACATTTGAAGAACTCCACTCGCATCGTAAATGGCGATTTGAGTAGATCCTAATCCGAAGATTTCAAGTATTCCTTGACTCGGGTTAGGGTAAACTCGAAGCTCATCTTGAGAAAGCGATGGTAAACCTATGAGATCAAACTCGTAGGCACCTGCAGCGGTTTCATTTGGATGGCGCTGTTGTGCAGCGAAATCAGTAGTTATCGATGATAATGTTACTAAATGGATAGGAACCGGACCGCTTCCTGGAATTGCGTTTGTCCAGTTGTTCAGTGATATTGGCAATGAAGCGTCTATTACATCTGTTGCACCAGACATGGAAGCCCAAACTGCCTGTTTATATATGTTAAATGCAGCACTAAAGCCGGGTATTGGCAAACTTGCGAAAATCAATTGATTGTTATTTAAACTATCGGGCGAAGCCGAAATGATGTTGCGGTGCATGCTAATTTGATTGAAATGCACATTTAAAGCAGGTTGGCCTAAAAATGTTTCAAAATTGAAGTGCAAGCAAGAACCATTTCCTGTCTGCCTTCCGATGATCGTATTATGTGCAATTTCTATGTTATCAAAATAACCTTGCTGATTGGCGCCGTATATTCCTTGCCAAAAATGCAGACCTCTTGTATTAAGAAGAATATTGTTGAATATTTTGATGTTTTTGATATAGTGATTGGTGATTAAGGATGTATATGCCTCCATGGCAAAAAGCATACCTGGCGACTGTTTTTGACTATTTGAAATGGCATTCCGATGCACCCACCCATTAGTAACTTTATCTAGATAAATGCCCACCACATTATCTACCACTTCGTTGGCGTAAACGTCTACAGAATCGCAGTCATCAAAGTCTATTCCTTCGCCTCCGTTATCCCTAACTACACAATTTCTGACCGTCACATTGCTGGCATTCCAGGCTTTAATAGCTGAACCCCATTGAGGCTGAACCGTATTGAAATTAACCGCATCATGCACTTGACAATTCTGTATTAAAAAGCGGTTAGCTTTAGGCGTTAATGTAAATTGATTGGCCGTATTCAAAGCACCAATCCCTACTAAAATACCGTGCCCAGCCGTTGCACTTACCGATACGTTTTCAATTAAAATATCGGCTGAATTAATCACGGTGCCATTGTAATTAAAACCAAAACGCACACCGTTTGCAGGCGAAAACAGAATATTGATTCCTTTGACATAAATATGACTGCCCAATAAATGCACCATTCCGGACCCACTACTTATGCTAGAAAGAATTTGACCATCGAGCTCTACTGTTCCTTTTCCTCTAACACTCACATTCAAATTGCGATTTGCAAATTGAAATTTATTGAGGGGTTGTATCAATGCTTGTAAATATAAACCCTCAAAAAGTACTACCTCGGTATACACTTCTCCACTCTGATTTGAAGTAGCGGCATTGAGTAAATCAAGTGCCTTACTAAAAGTAGCTACTGGCGATAAGCTATCTCCAATATTAGAATCTGAACCTATTGGGCTCATGTAAATTCGAGTACTTGGCGTAATTATTTGCGGTAAGTTTACATACTGAGCAATAGTAACTTGCAGCGAGAAAATTGCAATAAAAACACTTATAATTTTCATAATCAAAGACTTGTATGTTGTAACGAATTTAAGTGAAATAACTTTTAAGTACATGACAAACATCAAACTCCTTACGATTCTACTTACAACTTGCCTTCATGGAAAGACATTTTTGGCACAAGATATACTAGCTGAAGAAATAACGATTGCCTGCGGCAGTAACTTTTTTTCGGAAGTAACTCAATTCCGCCAGCATGCGTTGATTGTAAGAGGCTTGTTTTGTGGTGATTCATACATGTGGGCACCTATCAGTGAAGGGGATCAAATTACTGAAATAGCTTACAGAAATGAAATGCCATTTACCGGTTCCTGTGTTGATTTAGATACTGCAGGTATATTGCTAAGCCGCTACCATTTTAAAGATGGATGGCTGTGTAAATTAGAAGAATTCCATGAAAATGGTAATATTTATACCACTTTTAACTACGCAGAAGGTGTTCCGCAAGGGCCTAGTTTAAGAATAACATCCGATGGCGTACTTGACTCTTATTTTTTCTTTGAAAAAGGTAAACGCACAGGATTTTATTACCTCACCAGAGATCGAACTGATTGGGGTTTGCCACCATGTGTTGAATTAGGAGAATATTTGAATGAAGAAAGTGTTCAATTAAGCAAACCTTGTTTTTCTGATCAGAGTGGAGAATAAAAAAAGCCCTAGAATAATCTAGGGCTTTTGTACCTCGGGCCGGGATCGAACCGGCACTCCCGAAAGAACAGGATTTTGAATCCAGCGCGTCTACCAGTTCCGCCACCGAGGCATTCTTTCGACTTTCAGGGTTGCAAAGATACAAACAAAATAACTTTCTAGCAAATTAATCAAGGAGCTGCTTTGGCAATTTTTTGCGCCTGTAACAAATATTATTTCTTGTATTTCATTTAGGAATTCATTACATTTAAGGGAAGTCAAACGGACTTTTAATTCAGTATTCATTTAAATTATTGCACCATGAAACGCATCTTATACAAATGGGACAAATACAAACTCGGACGTCGATTACACTATCTTCAGAAGAGATTACACAGGGCAGAAGAAAATGGATACCAAGATAAGATTGCTAACTACAATCGCCTCATCAAAGACGTTCAAGAAAAGTTAAAGCATATTAAAGAATAGCCGCTATCGTATGAGTTTTTATCAGGATGGAATATAAATTTCTTCCTGATTGATCAACTCAATCCATTGCTCTACGGATTTAGATGCTTCAATATTGAAAGCTCCTGATTGCGTGCGGCGCAAGGCAATGAGCGTGGCTCCTGACTGCAGTTTGCGGCCAAAATCATTGGCAATACTTCTAATGTAGGTGCCCTTGCTACACGCGATTTCAAAATCGATTTCCGGAAAACGGCTGGCGTCAATTTTGAAATCGGTGATTTCTATTTGGCTTTGCTTTAGCTCGACTTCTTTGCCTGCTCTTGCAAAGTCATAAGCGCGTTTGCCATCTACTTGCTTGGCCGAATAAATGGGGGGTGTTTGTAATTGAACGCCTAAAAAAGATTGGCGCACACTTTCCAGTAAATCGGCATCTATATGCGCGGTTTCAAAATCTTGATTGTATTCGGTTTCTAGGTCAAAAGAAGGGGTTGTTTTGCCTAGCAAAAAAGTACCCGTGTAGGTTTTGGTATCGTTGGTTAGACCCTCAATGAGCTTGGTGTGCTTTCCTAAACACAAGACCAAAAGCCCAGTTGCCAAAGGATCTAAGGTGCCGGCGTGCCCAACTTTTACGTTTTTAACGCCTAGTTTTTTCTTTAAATTCCAGCGGATTTTATTGACAACGTCAAATGAGGTCCAGGTGTAGGGCTTGTCTACAAGTATGGTTAAGCCTTCTTGTATGTCTAGCATTAGCCTGCCATTTGAAGGTTATAACCCAATGCCAATAATATGAGCATAGAAGCGCCAAGTACAATGCGATACCAACCAAAGGCACGAAAGCCTTTTTTCTGCAAGAATGCAATGAAGGACTTAATAGCTAAATACGCCACAAAAAATGCGACTAAATTACCGACCAGCAATAAACCCCATTCGCGGCCGCCCGATTGCAGTAAAAGTTCTTTTTCATCGTACATACTTTTAAGTGTGGCCGCAAACATGGTAGGTACAGCTAAAAAGAAAGAGAATTCAGCAGCTGCTTTTCTTGTGAGTTTTTGACTCAAGCCGCCAATAATTGTTGCGGCTGATCTTGAAACACCAGGTACCATAGCAATGCTTTGAATGGTGCCAATGATCATGGCTGTTTTGAAATCTATGGGTTTTTCTTTTTGTTGGGTTTCGTTGTCGGCAAAAAAGCGATCCACAAATAATAAAACGATACCACCCAACAATAGGGTCCAGGCGACTACTGTTACATTTTCAAGTAAGGCATCGATGTGTTTTTTGGCTAACAAACCAATGATTCCGGTTGGCACAAACGCTGCCGCTAATAGTAAGTAAAAGCGGAAGGTCTGGATAAACTTCTGAAAATAAACCACAACCACAGACAGAATGGCGCCAAACTGAATGGCTACTGTAAAGAGTTTGACAAAATCATCGGCTGCATTTCCCATCATGGTGGAGGCAATGATCATGTGGCCAGTGGAAGAAATGGGCAAAAACTCGGTGAGGCCTTCAATGATGGCCAAAATAATCGCTTCGAGAAAAGTCATGGATTAGGCGTCTTGGTTATCCTTTTTGTTGCGCTTCATGATGGCGTAAAAAATCACGACATATCCGGCAACAATCAGCATAGGTGAAATGGTGATGCGCAGTGTACTGAAAAGCTCGTCTTCTTTGAAGACCTTAGGGTCATCAGAGCCCCCGCCAATCATGAGTAGAAAACCGAGAATATTAATGGCAAGACCAATATAAAGCCACTTGTAATTGGCTGGGTCAAATCCGAAGTGTTTGATAGGTTCCTTCATAGCTTAGTACAAATCATCTAATTTCATACGAAGATACTTGTTTAGTGCAAACCACGTAGAAATCATGGTAATAAAAACGCCAATCACGAACAAAAGACCGACTAAAAACAAGAAACTTTCAAGCGTATACGAAATCTCAATGGTGTCTAGTAAGTTATTTAAGCCGTAGAAAACCGTCAGAAGCAAGGCCAAACCAATTAATGAAGAAATGAGGCCCTGAAAAAGCGCTTGCCCAAGGAAAGGTTTGCGGATATACATGGCTGTTGCGCCTACAAGCTGCATGGTTTTGATCGTGAAGCGCTTGGAATAAAGCGCGAGCCTAATGGTATTGTTGATCATGGCCACTGCAATAATGATCAGTAATAAGGCCACCGCTAAAAACAAAAGCGCAAATTGCTTGAAGCCCAAATTCACATTGGATACGCTTGATTTATCGTAGTTCACTTCGTCAATTTCTGTTTTGAAACGCGCAAACAATTTTCTTTTGATGGCTGCCATACCCGTTTGGCTAGCAAATTCCATTTTGGGTTTGATACCGATGGTTGGTGGCAAAGGATTTTCTGCATCAAACAAGGCTAATACATCTTTTTCAACATCGCTTTCGCCGGCAAATTCTTGAATAGCACGCTCAGGTGAAATGAAAAATACATCTGAAAATTCAGGCCAAGATTTCAGCTCTTCCTCAATTTGCTTGATATCGGCATCGTTTAAGTCTGACTTAAAAAAGATGTCTGCCTGGATATTTTCCTTGGCTTGTTTCTCAATACTGCGCAAGCCGAAAATTCCGCCTAATACAAGGCCAATCATGAAAATAACGAGTGAGATTCCGATTACGGTCGAGACATATCCTGTTCGAATACCGCGTTTGCTATAGATATCTGCCTTTTTTGCCATGATTCAAAAATACATTTTAGTCGGCAAGGCATTTATCGAGCCCGTATTAGTTTTTAAGATCGAAATGTTTATTTAATGATCCGGATTCATTTTCGAATTGATCGTCCAGCCAATGACGGCTGCTCTTTGCTTGGCTTGGGTGGCTAGCTCACCTTCAAAAAGTTCGTCAAGGGTTTGATTAAATAAGGCCAGCCAGCGGTCAAAATGCGCTTTTTTCAAGGGCATTTGGAGGTGCTTTTCAGTAACGTTAGTGGTGTAACCTTCTTCCGAAAGCAAGGCAAAACGCCAGAATTTTTCCATTTGTGGGAGGTGTGCAGAGAAGTCCAGTCTAGAGAAAAAAGGAGCTAAAATTTCATCCTTGAGTACTTTATCATAAAAGACACTTACCAACTGATGGATATCTGCAGCGTTTTCAAGTTGTTTCATATTCAAATTTACAGCGATTTTTTGCTTAATTTAGAAACCTCATGCGCATACTTTTATTCTTTTTTTTCGTAACTTTTAGTTTTTCTCAGATAGCTTTCTCACAGGCCTATTCAGGGAATACAAAGCCCACCATCAAGCAACAAAACAAAGGAGCCAACTGCCCTCCCCCAACGCACACAACCTTCATGGAGCTCAACAATGTGCGCGCTATGGTCCATACCGCGGGTAACCTTTGGCAAATTCCGAATCAAAATTATTCCATGTATGAAGTGCCAAAAAATTCCGGCATTAATGCACTTTTTACTGCAGCACTCTGGTTGGGTGGAACCGACGTCAATAATCAATTGAAACTTGCCGCTTTGCGCTACAGAAATGGTCAAGATTACTGGACTGGCCCACTCACAAAGGTCTTTGCTGAAACGACCTATGACAACTGTAGCAAGTTTGACAAGCACTTCGTGTCTAGCCAAGACGAAATCCGAGAATTCAATGCTTGGTATGAAGCTGGTATGTATGACCAAGTCAACGGAACCAGTACTCAGGCAGACCTTTTTCCAAACTACAAAATACCCGACATCATCAAAGAATGGCCAGCACACGGCGACGTTTCTCAAGGACAAGATTATTACTTAGCTCCCTTCTATGACCGCAATAATGACGGAACTTACAGTTGGGAAGAGGGCGATTTTCCTTGGTACGACATCAAAAAAACCAAAGATTGCAGTACAGAACGCAAAATTTCTCTCTACGGTGACCTCAATTATTGGTGGGTCATGAATGACAAAGGAAATATCCATACCGAAACAGGCGCAGACCCTATCGGCATGGAAATCAGGGCCCAAGCATTTGCCTTTGCTTCTAATGATGAAGTAAATAACATGACGTTTTACAACTATGAACTGATCAACCGCGGTACACAAACGCTTTACAATACTTATTTTGGTTTTTTCACGGATGGTGCCCTCGGAGACCCCTATGACGACTACGTTGGTTGCGATGTCAACCGCGGACTTGGTTATTATTACAACGGTGACAACTATGACGGTGACAACTCTGGGTTCAAAGGCTATGGCTACTCGCCGCCAGCTGTTGGTGTTGACTTTTTTGAAGGACCCTACCAAGATAACGACGGCATCGATAACGCATTTGGTATCTGGGACAACGAAGCACTAAATGGAATCGGTTACGGCGACGGCGTAGTAGACAACGAACGCTTTGGAATGCGTCGTTTTCTTTACTATTCAAATACAACGAACGGTGCCAATCCGAATCAAACTGACCCGGTGAATGCTGGTGACTATTACAATTACCTGCGTGGTTTCTGGAAAGACGGCACCAAGTTTGTCTACGGGGGCAGTGGGCACATCTCTGACCCAGAGGCTGACCCCAATATGCCCTGTGACTTCATGTTCCCGGGCAACACCGACCCACTTGGTTGGGGCACGGGCGGCAACCCGCAACCCAACTGGACCGAACAAACTGCCAATAACACGCCCAACGACCGCCGTTTTGTGCAGTCTGCCGGGCCTTTTATTTTGAAACCCGGTGCGGTCAATAATATTACTGTTGGGGTAGTTTGGGCGCGCTCAGGTGCGGGTGATCCGTTTGCTTCTGTTGAATCTTTGCGCAGAGCCGACGACAAAGCGCAAGCCCTCTTTGAAAACTGCTTTAAAGTGCTTGATGGGCCGCATGCCCCTGAAGTACAGTCTCAGGAATTGGCCAACGAAGTCATCCTGATGCTCTCTAATCCGGTGAATTCAAATAACTATAAAGAGGAATACGAAGAATTTGACCCATTTATAGTTGCAGCTGATCCTAACGCAGATAAAACCTACAATTTTCAAGGTTATCAAATTTTTCAGTTAGCCAATTCAAAGGTTTCTAGTTCTGAACTGCTAGACCCCGATCAAGCGCGTTTAGTTGCCCAATGCGACATCAAAGACGGAGTAGGAAAAATCATCAATTTTGAATTTAGCGATGAGCTCAATGCATCCATTCCAGTGATCAGAGTTGATGGCCAGGATAAAGGCATTCAACACAGCTTCAGCGTCAAAACGGATCAGTTTGCACAAGGCGACAAAAAACTCGTGAATTTCAAACGCTACTACTACATGGCTATTGCTTATGCGCACAACAACTATAAAGATTATTCGCCCAATGACCCTTTGTCATTAGACGGCCAAAAGAAACGATACATTGCCAGTAGAAAAGCAGCTGTTGGCGAAGTAAAAGTCATTGAAGTGATCCCACACAACCCAATGCCAGAAGCAGGTGGAACTGCGCAACTTGTTGCCTACGGTTCTTCACCGCGCATCACACGTCTAGATGGTTACGGAAATGGCAATCGCAGCTTAGAGCTTACAGATGCGTCTTTGAAGACTATCCTCAATGACGGTTACATGGCCAACCCTACCTATGATTACGGTGCGGGCCCTGTAAACATCAAAGTAGTGGATCCATTGAACTTAGCGAACGGTTACTTCGAGTGCAAGTTCCGTGACTACACCGCACCAAACATTGGTAACGGTGCCGATACCGCAAGCTGGGTGATCTACCGCTATGCGAACAAGGGCGACGCCACTCCAATTGACTCCGTGAGTTCTGAGCGCACAATCGCCTCAGACAACGAGCAAATCATTCCACAGTGGGGTGTTTCGGTTCAGATTTTCCAAACGAAATACTCAGGTATCGGAAACTTGGCTTCTAAGTATGCTTCTATGATTGAAGCGAGCATGGAGTTCAAAGATTCTTCTAAGCGCTGGTTAACGGGTGTGAAAGACAACGACGCGTACTTCCCAACTAACTGGGTGCGTTCAGGAGATTATTCACCAGATACAGATGTAGATTGTATGCCTAACGGTCCTACTTACATGAACCCATGTAACTACGCTGATGAAGTAGGTGTAGATCCTACACAGGCCTACGAGCGTGTTTTGGATGGTATCATAGCACCGCATCGTTTGGTAGGTTACCAAGAAGACTACATGCCTTTGGCTTATCTCGGAACTTTCTCAGGTTCAAGTAAACTCAATGCCTCTATTTCGTTCTTGCCAAGTGTCAACATCGTCTTGACCTCAGACAAGAGCCTCTGGACACGCTGTCCGGTGGTAGAACTTGGTCGTAACCCTGCACTCAATGTAGGAGGTGCACTGGCTGGTGCTTTGCGCAAGAGCCCAAGTGTTGACCAAAATGGCAACCCTGATGGAACAGGAACTACAGGTATGGGCTGGTTCCCAGGATATGCTGTAGACCTCGAGTCTGGTGCACGCCTTTACATGGCTTTCGGTGAAAACTCCTTCTTGGGTGGTGAAAACGGTGCGGACATGATCTGGAACCCTACAGACCGCTTAGTGAGCAATGTTGGAACACCATTGATGGGTGGTATGCATGCGGTTTACGTGTTCAGCTACAACCAAGCGAGCACTAACGGCTTTAGTTCAGGCTTTAACTTCCCGGCATACAACCCGGCCGATGGTTCAAATGTCAATACAAACTTTGCTTACAACAAGTACCTTGAAGTAGAAGGTGGTAGCTCAGCAGCAAGACGCGAGCTTTATGGTTCATTGGCTTGGATTGCTTATCCAATGTTGTCACCAAATCAAAGCTTGCTTTCAACAGATGTGACCATCCGCTTACGCGTCAACAAAGAATACAAAAACTTCGTTGGTTCAGGTGAGAACGCAGGTAAACCAATGTATGGTTGGTCAATGGAAGACATCGCTACTAAAGTTGGTTCACAAGACATGCTCAAAGAAGCACTTGCCATGATCAATGTGGTGCCTAACCCTTACTATGCATTCTCTGAGTATGAGCGCAACAAACTCGACAACCGCATCAAGATTACCAACCTGCCAGAAGTGTGTCAGATCCGTATTTATACGTCAAACGGCAAGTTGGTGAGAAATATCAAAAAAGACAGCCCCCAGACCTTCCAAGATTGGGACCTCACCAACCATGCTGGCATTCCAGTTGCATCTGGCATCTACTTAATTCATGTCGAGGTGCCGAATGTAGGTGAAAGGGTGCTGAAAGCGTTTATAGCCATGAGAATGGTCGATTTACAAAACATTTAACGAGTCATTAACAGCCCGGCCGTTTAATGAAGCGTACTTTTGTACGAACAAATCAAGCAACATGAAAAATTCTTTTCTACTTATTTGCGCATTTACCCTATTTATGGGCAGCGCTCAGGCACAAGTTTATTCTTTACCAAATTTACCTTTTGATTTCTCGGCCTATGAGCCATATATCGATGCCCAAACCATGGAAATCCACCATGACAAGCATCATGCAGCCTATGTTAATAACCTCAATAAAGCTATTTCGGGAACATCTATGGAAAATAGCAGCATGAGCAACTTACTCATGTACGCCAGTTTCAGACCTGCAGCTGTACGCAACAATGCTGGTGGTCATTACAACCATACTTTGTTTTGGGAGATTTTAGCACCCACCAATGCCCAAAAGCCCATTTCAGAAGCACTTCAAACCGCAATTACCAATCAATTCAAGAGCCTCGATTCATTAAAAACACTCATGAACGCTGCAGCTGCCACTCGTTTTGGTAGTGGTTGGGCCTGGTTAATGCTGAGCCCAGACGGAAAACTAGCCGTAGTAAGCACTGCCAATCAAGATAATCCCATCATGGATGTGAGTAAAGACCGTGGTATTCCACTCATCGGAATCGATGTTTGGGAGCACGCCTATTATTTAAAATATCAAAATAAAAGAGGTGATTATTTAGGGGCTATCTGGAACCTCATCAATTGGGGCGTCGTTTCTGAAAAATATGCGGCCGCGTTAAATGACCCTTTACTCAAGGAACTTGAGAAAGACAATTGGTTGGCGCTCAAAGATTTCCATAAGGTCATGGCGCAAACTTTTCATCCTGCAGAGGAAAATAATTTTGAACCTTTATGCACAAGAAGTGGCGAATTGTATGCGAAAGCTATTTTATTGAAAAACTCCACGCCGCCTGCTTCTGCAAGTAATCCGAAAGTGCAAGATGCCCTCAGCCGCCTTGAACAACAGTGTTTGAGTATCCATCAGTTGGTGCAAAAACCAAGCAAGAACGAGGCTGAAAAAAATGCAAAATTATTTGAGCAAATCACCAAAGCCCACGACATCTTTCATGAAGTGGAAGGTCTCTGCCACGACTAATAAGTTGTGAAGTTAACCTTGCGGTAAAACCTTTGTAACTCAATTCCGTATCTTTGTCAAAAAGAAATCGGTGCGTTTTGAATTAACCAAAGAATTTATTGCCGAACTGCGTCTGAAAATTGTCGCAGAAGACCGCCTTTGGATCCAAGAGCAAGTCTTGGAATTGCACTACGCTGAAGTCGCCGAAATCCTCGATAAACTCACCAATGACGAAGCCAAATTCATCTACTTCATGGTGGATGAAGATACGCAGGCCGACATCTTGATGGAGCTTGAAGAGGAAGTCCGAGATCGATTCTTGGCCTCCCTTTCGAGTAAGGAGATGGCTGATCAGCTCGAGAACCTAGACTCCGATGATGCAGCCGATATCTTAAGTGAACTCCCCGATGAAAAAATTCAGGAGGTCATCTCCCAGATGGAAGATGATGAAGCGGCTGAAGATATTGTTGACCTCCTCAATTATGACGACGACACCGCTGGGGGTCTGATGCAAAAAGAATTTTTTCAGGCCAACATTGAATGGCCTGTCAACCGCGCTATCATTGAACTGCGCAAACAAGCAGAAGACGTTGAAAAGGTATACAACATCTTTGTGGTGGACGACGACGATCACCTTCTTGGCGTACTCTCTTTGAAACGCTTGCTTTTTGCGAACTCCAGAACAAAAATTGGCTCTATTTACCAGGGGAAAAAAATCATCTCAGTAAAGGCCAGTGATTCTGCCGAAATAGTCGCTAAGGTCATGGAAAAATACGACCTCGTTTCTGTTCCGGTTGTCGATTACCAAAACAAATTAGTGGGACGCATTACCCTTGATGACGTCGTTGATTACATCAAAGAAGAAGCCGACAAAGACTTCCAAATGGCCACTGGTATCTCCGACAAAGTCGATTCAGATGCAGCAATTTGGAAAGTAAGTTTCTCACGCCTACCTTGGCTCATTATAGCTATGTTGGGTGGTACCATTGGGGCAAAAGTGATATCTAATTTTGAAGACAGTATTACGGCCATTCCTGCTATGGCTTTCTTTATCCCGCTCATTACAGCCATGGGAGGAAATGTGGGGGTGCAATCTTCGGCAATCGTGGTGCAATCATTGGCGCGTGGCGATAAAGATTTAGGCCGCATTTTACCAAAACTCATCCGGGAAGGAAGTGTTGGCCTCATGAATGGCCTTATTTTAGCCAGTTTGGTTTTCTTAGTAGCCACCGTTTTTGTAGACATGCACCTTGGTTTTGTCGTGAGTTTATCCTTATTCACCGTGATTTTATTCGCTGCTATTTTCGGTACGCTCTTCCCTATGATCCTGAACCGTTATAAAATAGACCCAGCACTTGCTATTGGGCCTTTTGTAACAACCCTCAATGACGTCATCGGCATCTTCATTTACTTCTCGATAGGCTTGTTATTGATGTGATGAATAGCCAAAAACTCGGCCTCAAAGAAAACTGGCAACAATTTACCCTTTTAGTCATCGTCAATATATTTGTCGGTGGCATGGTGGGCATGGAACGCAGTATTTTGCCACAATTGGCAGAAGAAGACTTTCATTTAGCTGCCAAAACTGCTATCCTTTCTTTTATTGTCGTATTTGGCATCACCAAAGCGCTGACCAACTATTTCGCTGGGGCATTTGCCAATAAATATGGGCGTCGAAAATTACTTATCGCCGGCTGGATTTTTGCACTACCCGTTCCCCTTTTACTCATATTTGCACCTAATTGGTCTTGGATTATTATTGCCAACGTATTTCTGGGTATCAATCAGGGATTGGCCTGGAGTAGTACGGTCGTGATGAAAATTGATTTAGTGGGGTCAAAAAACCGTGGTTTTGCTATGGGTATCAATGAAGCTGCTGGTTATTTAGCAGTAGGAGGTGTTGCCTTTTTAAGCGCGTACTTTGCCAATAACTACGCACTGCGGCCTTATCCATTTTACATTGGAATTGTGCTTTCCATTCTGGGCTTACTTTTCTGTATTTTTTTAATCAAAGACACGCAGTCTTTCGTTCAACTAGAAAGCGAAAAAAACAATACGCCATTACTCAAGCATATTTTCCGTGATACCTCTTGGCGTCATCCAAATTTAGGCGCGATTAGCCAAGGAGGTTTGGTCAATAACCTAAATGATGGCATGATCTGGGGTTTGTTCCCCATCTTACTTTTAAGCAAAGGTTTCTCTGCAAGCGAACTCGCTCAAATCATTGCTATTTACCCATCAGTTTGGGGCTTAAGTCAGTTATTTACTGGCAAACTTGCAGACCGCTTCGCTAAAAAATCGTTGCTGTTTTGGGGTATGTTTTTACAAGGGCTAGCCATTCTTGGCTTCATTTGGGCCAGTTCTTTTATGGCTTTCGCAGTACTCAGCGTAATACTTGGTCTTGGAACAGCCGTTGTTTATCCTACATTCCTAGCCGCAATTGCAGACAACACCCACCCCAGCCAACGTGCCCAAAGCATCGGTATCTATCGCCTCTGGCGTGACCTCGGCTATGCATTTGGTGCCTTGCTTACCGGAATTCTGATCGATTTTTGGTCCATAAATTCAGCCATCTTCGCCATCGGTATTTTAACCATTTGCTCGGCATTAGTCATCCTATTTCGCATGACTACCCCCACAAAATAAGCCAACTACACCAAAATTTCTCGAATCAAAAAAGCTTCGTATCTTTGCACTCCACTAAAAACCTGGAGAGGTGTCCGAGTGGTTGAAGGAGCACGCCTGGAAAGTGTGTATAGGTCTAAAGCTTATCGAGGGTTCGAATCCCTCTCTCTCCGCAAAACAATTGAAAAGCTAGCCATCAGGCTGGCTTTTTTGTTTTAAAGCGTCAAAAGCTTGCTTTTGTAAGCAATTTGAAATAAAAAAGGTAAAGTTGTGCAGCAACTGGCTTTTCGATTGTTTTGAATTCTCCCTAAAAGTGTTCTCGCGTAGCGTAATCCCTCTCTCTCCGCAGATAAAAAAAGCAACCGAATGGTTGCTTTTTTTGTTTAAGGAGATTTTTGGATGAGAACCCTTGGGTTCGACCCGACGACCGTAGGGAGGAGAGCACGCGTAGCGTAATCCCTCTCTCTCCGCAACAAAGCAACCTTAGGGTTGCTTTTTTTGTTTTAATTCAATATTGTATCCATTTTTCGTCTTTCGATTCGTATAAATACGGATATATACGTATATCTGCTTTTCTTGAATCGAATATATTTTCGTATATTTACGAATATATACGAATATCTTATGGGTTTAAAAATACATACTTTGATGCTTGACTTAGACATGAAACTCATGACTGAGCTTAGCAAAATAGATCGTTTTGATGCTTCATGGGCTTCCATAGAGAAGCGAGAAGGTGCTTCGTTAAAGCAATTAAAATCCATTGCGACGGTAAGAAGTGTTGGTGCTTCTACAAGGATAGAAGGCTCTAAAATGACAGATGATGAAGTGGCTGTGTTGATTGAAAAATTGTCCATTTCAAAATTAGAAGAAAGAGATCAGCAAGAAGTGATTGGGTATTTTGAAGCATTGGATACCATTGCTGAACATTTTGATTCAATAGGTATTTCCGAAAGTCAAATAAAGAACCTCCATAAATTACTCATGCAGTATGTTGAAAAAGATGCCTGGCATCGAGGAAACTACAAGCAAGTCAGCAATGCAGTGGAGGCTAATTTGGTAGATGGAACCAAGCAGATTGTTTTTAGAACAGCGGAACCTGGATTAGAAACTCAAGATGCCATGAAGCAATTATTCGAATGGTATGATTCCGATCAGGAAACGATTCCATTAATAAAAACTGCCTTGTTTGTTTATGAATTTCTGAGCATCCATCCATTTCAGGATGGAAATGGTAGATTAAGCAGGTTGCTGGGCAGTTTGTTACTGTTAAAAAATGGATATTCCTGGATTCAATATATTAGTTTTGAGCATGAAATTGAAAATAGAAAATCTGAGTATTACAAAGTTTTAATGCATGCACAACGCAATAGACCAGGAGAGAACGTGACTGAATGGCTTACATTTTTCATTAGCTGTTTGATCAACATTCAAGAGCAATTGATGATTAAGTTAAATGAAAACAAAACGGAGAAGCCAATATCACTGCGTGAAAAACGCATTTTGTTTTTCATTCAAAATCATGCCGGATGTGGATCAGGAGAGATATCAAAAAAATTAGACATCGCTTTGCCAACTGTAAAAAAGTCCCTAGCAGAATTGGTCATAAAGGAAATGATCACAAAAGAAGGGCAAGGAAAATCAACTGGATATTTTGTGGTTTAATAGGTTTTAGTGTCATTGTGCATTTCCTTCTCTCTCCGCAAAACCATTGAAAAGCTAGCCGTCAGGCTGGCTTTTTTTTGGATCTTCTTTTATCCGACGTTGTAAATCGTCAATACATGGAATAGTGCAATCAAAATATTACTGATTACAAAAGGATGTTTGATTGTTTTAAGCAAATTTATAAAACCTACCCCACCTCTTCCGTATTCGCCTTCACACCAAATAGTGGTTTTCCTTTCAAGGCCTGAATCAAGGTTGAGAGTGCCAAAAGTCCATAGAGGATGGCAATAAGAATAGTCAATTTGGTATTCTTTAAAACATAAAAAGAAAGGACCGGCAACACCTGTAAGGCGTGCATGCCAATGAAATGCGAGACGCGCAGATCACCGACCGTTTTGCTCCAACCCATGATGAACAAGTTTGAGTTGTCGTTAAGTGCACCGACGCTATGGCTGAGCGTTGAACCCATGGCGAAACCTTCGAAGGAGAAAATCACAAAGATGACGATAGACAAGCGGATGGCCCAGAGGTAATGCGTTGGCAATTCAGGAAACGACTGCGTGAAAAATTGATAACCGACATAGGCCGTATAGATGGTGGCCAAGGAAGCTGCTAAAGCCATCATGGAATAAAGCGCCGCATAAACTGGCGTGCTCATGTTATAATGCGAGAGTTGGCCTCTGCCCGCCTGAATGGCAATATAAGCGATTTCAAAGCCTAACAACACGATGATGGACCAATTGAAAAACTTGATATTGAAATTTGGCAAATAATAGCAATACCAGCCCATCGCCCAAGCAAAAGTAAGCGTTGAGAAAGCAAACTTGAATGGTTTATACCAAGCGCTAACACCAAAGACTTGCGTCGAGCTGGTGCGGGCTAAAATCAAAAATAGAATGGAGAGCACAAGGCAAACTAAACCGAAATAAAACATCGTTTCGTTGCGGTCTTTAAGTTGTTGGAGGAAGTGGGTCATTTAAAGTAGCGTTTATTTAATTCATGACACAACCATGCTGAACCGCTGCCAATTAATGCGCCGACTAAGACATCGCTGGGGTAATGGACACCGAGGTGCATTCTGGAATAGCCCGCTGCACTGGCCCACAAAAAACTGGGGGCAATGACATACCATTTTGGGAAGGCCATACTCAAGGATGTCGCGGTAGCAAAAGCTTCAGAGGTGTGGCCTGATGGAAAGGAAGGACTGCCTGCTGACGTGAGTTTTTGGATATCTGGATAGGTCACAAAAGGTCGGTCTTTATTAATGGTAAATTTCAAGGTCGTGGTAACAACTGCTGAAGTAAGCAGCGTGGCTCCGATATACAAACCTTTGTTTTGGAGTTTTTGATTCTTTTCAATGTAGCCAATTGAGGTCACAATTAAAGGCGCAGCAATCCCAATTGGTGAAACCGAGTTGGTTACGAACTTAAAAGTTGGATCTAGTGCCGTATTTCTTTCGACATTGATTTTTCTGAGCAAGTCGATGTCCAGATTTTGGGCAGACAGTTGCAAAGAAAATAAGCCGATGAGCAGTAAAAAAATGAAGTTTTTCATTTTGAGTATAGCTTAATGCTGCTTCGCTAACTTTCTGATATCTTGCACGTAAATGATATCGCTAGCATAACCTTCTGAGCAAACCCGGATCATGGCGTTGGCCACTTGTTGCATGGTGCTGATGACGTTTGGTAAAAAGGCACGAATGAACGGCGACATCCAGCCCAAATAATT
>JBILTD010000116.1:0-5956 GCA_044371695.1 Crocinitomicaceae bacterium
TATTGAAGGCAACAACGTCAGTGGTAATTTGTGTATCAAGTTTCCATGGCCAGGGATGATCCGCAGTACTTACAACGACCACGAACGCTGTCGTCAAACTTATTTCTCTACCTACGAAAACCTTTACTTTACTGGTGATGGCTGCTTGCGCGACGCCGACGGGATGTACCGCATCACGGGTAGAGTAGATGACGTTTTGAATGTCAGCGGACACCGCATCGGTACTGCTGAAGTCGAAAATGCCATCAACATGCATGCAGGTGTAATCGAAAGTGCCGTTGTGGGCTACCCGCACGACATCAAGGGGCAAGGAATCTTTGCTTACATAATTGTAGAAGATACGCACGGCGATGCCAATTTGACCAAACAAGATATTTTACAAACGGTATCCCGCATCATTGGACCGATTGCCAAACCCGATCAGATCTTATTTGTTCCGGGCTTACCAAAAACACGCAGCGGAAAAATCATGCGCCGCATCTTGCGCAAAATTGCCGAAGGCGACACCTCCAATTTAGGCGACACCAGCACTTTGCTCGACCCAAGTTTGGTGGAGGTGTTGGTGGGCTTGGTGTCAAATTGATTAATTAATAAAAACAGCAGCCAAAGTTAATATTCAGATTATAAGCACTTTATATCATGAAGCTTATTTTGTAAAAAATAAACTTTATGAAAAAGTACTATGTTTTGTTAATTATTGGCCTGCTGAGTGCAGGGCTATTTGCGCAATCAAATGCAATTGCGGTTTGGAATTATAATACGATTTCAGGGACCCCTGCTGCACCAATTGCAGATATAGGATCAGGAAATTCCTTAGTTGTTGGTGCCATGACAGTAGCTACCGCCGCAACAGGAATGGATCCAATTATCAATAATGGTTGTGGTTCACAAAACGGTACTAACCCTGGGGCGTGGTCATTTACTGCTTCACCAGGTCTAAGTAACGAAAGTTCAGGTGTTCAATACCAAGTTTCTACTGTAGGTTTCCAAAATGTGTTATTGACATGGGACATGCGTTTTTCAAATACTGCTGCAAATACCGTTCGCTTACAATATACGATTGACGGACTAACTTGGCAGAATTTTACCATGACGTCTAGCAATACGACGTTTTGTAACGGAGTAATTGATAATGGTCGTTTTCAAAATAACGGCGTAGGAGATCAATACAGAAGAATTAGCGTAAGTTTTACTGGCGTTACAGGTATTGCAAATAACGCCAACTTTGGTGTAAGAATACTAGCAGCACATTATCAAACTAGTGGTGAATTCAGACAAACATCAAACCCAACTTTGGTTGCTACAGCAGGAACATGGCGTTTTGATAATGTTACATTTGAAGGTCGAACCGATGTTTCAATACCAGCAGCGAGTAATTTCTTTGCTGTGAATGAAAATGCCGGTGTTGTTAATATTCCGGTGTTAATTTCTAACGCCAATGCTGGTGCAGTAAATTTAAATTTAGGATTCTCTGTATATAGTAACGCGACAGTAAACTCAGATTTTACTTGGTCCAATACCTTAAGTATTCCGGCCAATACCAATGGTACCTTTAATATTCCGGTTACTATTCTTGATGATAATATTGCTGAAAAAGCGGAAAGAATTATAGTTAAAATCTTAAGTAGCAGTAATGCAAATGTTTCTGCTTCCAATAATTACAGTATTATTTTTATCAAGGACAACGATTATATAGCTCCAATTCCTACTAATGAACTTAATCTTCAATTATTAACCAGTTTCTCCAACGGTGCAGCCGGAACAAACTCTGCTGAGATTGTTGCTTTTGACCCAACAACTGATCGTTTATATATTGCAAATAGTATTGGTCAGAAATTGGATATTGTAAATTTCGCAAACCCTTCAGCACCGGTTTTACTCAGCAGTATATCTATGCTTCCTTACGGTGGCATCAATTCAGTTGTAGCAAAGAATGGGATTGTTGCAGTAGCCATTGAAAATTCAAATCCACAGTTGAATGGTTCTGTAGTATTCTTTAATCAAGATGGTGTTTTTCAAAAACAGGTAACCGTAGGTGCAATGCCAGATATGATTTGTTTTAATAATGACATGACTCGAGTTTTAACTGCGAATGAGGGAGAGCCCAATTCAACCTATTCTGTTGATCCTGAAGGTTCGATCTCAATTATAGACATTTCAAGTGGCATCGGCACCTTGAATCAGGGTAATGTGACCACAATTAGTTTGACAGCATTCAACGGGCAAGAAACGGCCTTGAGAGCTCAGGGTATTCGTATTTTTAGTTCAAGTGCAAGTGTAGCTCAAGATTTAGAGCCTGAGTATATTGCTATTTCAGCAGACAACACCAAAGCCTATGTTTCACTTCAGGAAAACAACGCTTTATTGACCATCAACTTAAGCAATAACACAATTATATCAATGACTCCTTTCGGTTATGCAAATTACGGAGCAGGCTCAAATAATGCATTAGATGCATCTGATCAATCTGGAATGGTTTTGATTACGGGTGATTTACCAATCAAAGGTGCCTACATGCCAGATGCTATCGCTTTTCAACAAATCAATAACCAAGGATATTTATTTACTGCAAATGAAGGAGATTCAAGAGAATTTGGAACCGTAATAGATGCGAATAGAATTTCATCTTCGACGTTTAATAGCCTTGATGCAACAGCCTTTCCTGATCAAGCGATATTGAGAAATAATAAATTTTTAGGACGTCTGTCAGCGCTAAAATATTCTGGTGACACCGATGGTGATGGTGATTACGATGAGTTACACGTGATGAGCGGTCGATCTTTTAGTATTTGGAATGCTTCGACCGGCGCGCTGGTTTTTGATTCTAAAGATTTAATCGAACAAATCACAGCAAACCATCCCGTTTACGGAGCGATGTTCAACGCGTCAAATACCAGTGGTGCCCCAAGTTTAAAAAACCGTTCTGACGATAAGGGCCCTGAAGTGGAAGGGATTGCAGTTCGACAATGGAACGGACACCAGTATGTTTTTGCATCTTTGGAGCGCATTGGTGGAGTGATGGTATTTAACATTGATAATCCTGCTCAGCCAGTATTTGTTGGTTATGCAAATAACAGATCCGTGAGTAATCCAAACGGACCGGATTTGGGCGCAGAGGGTATTATTGTTATTGAAGCACAAGATTCACCAAATGGTAAAGCTCTATTATTACTTGCAAATGAAGTGAGTTCTACACTTTCTATTTATCAATTAAACACTTGTGCGGTTGCATCCGGTGCAACAATTGTTGCTTCGGCAACTACAATTTGTAGTGGACAAACAGCCAGCTTAACAGTAAGTTCTCAACCTGGCGTGAATTATCAGTGGTTACTCAATGGCCAAGCGCTTTCTGGAGCAACCTCAACAAGTTTCAGTGCAACTACTGCTGGTACTTATAAAGTGGCAGTTCAAAACAATGCTTTAGGTTGTGCAGATACTTCTATTCAGGTATCTATTGTTGTTAATCCTTTACCAAATGTTACTGTTGGTTTATCTGGACCAACTACTTTTTGTCAGGGGCAATCAGTAACCTTAACAGCTCCTACGGCTAATAGCTATTTATGGAGCAACGGGAGTACAGCTCAGACAATTAGTATTGGTACTTCAGGTACATATACGCTGACAGCTACTTCGACGGGATGTTCAGCAACTTCTACACCAATTTCTATTACCGTTAACCCGCTTCCAAATGTTGTTGTGAGTAATGGTGGCCCATTAACTTTTTGCCAAGGAGGTTCCGTCTTATTAACGGCTCCGGTTGCTTCATCTTACCTCTGGAGTACAGGTCAAACAACTCAACAAATATCCGTTACTAATGCAGGAAACTACAGTTTGACATCGCAATTAAATGGATGTACAGCGACTTCACCTATTGTTTCCGTTCAAGTAAATCCTTCACCAGTAGTAAATGCTGGAATTGATCAGACCGTTTGTTCGGGCCCGGTAGTGAGTTTGTTGGTTACAGGAACAGCAAATCAATATAGTTGGAATAATGGTTATCAAGGTACTAGTTTGAGTGTCCCAACAGCTGGGTTTAGTGGTTCAACTACTTACACAATAACAGGTACAAACACATCCACAGGTTGTACGGCTGTTGATCAGGTTGTGCTTAATATCCTTGCTACCCCAACGGTAAATGCAGGATCTTCACAAACCATTTGTTTGGGTCAGGGTATTTTACTGAATGCGCAGTCAGCCAATGCCAATTTGATGTGGAGTAACGGCATGGCAAATGGTCAGACTTTTTATCCAGTATTAGGTCAAACAAGCTTAAGTGTGCAAGCAACAGCAAATAATTCATGTGTGAGTAATGCAACTCTTAATTTTACAGTCAATCCGCTTCCGAATGTGAATGCTGGCCTCGATCAAGTGCTATGTGCAAATGAGTTTCCAGTTACACTGAATGCAACAACAAATCTTGGTCAAGTCAGTTTCTTAAATCAAAACAATGCTCAAATCTCTGTTTCTAATGGTGGCGCATATATTGCATCTGCTACAGCCCCAATTACAGGTTGTATAGGTTACGATACTGTTCATTTAACCATGTTAGCATTACCTGTAGTGAACTTAAATACACAATATGCGTTTTGTGAAAACGAATTACCATATACTATTCAAACCACTTCAACTAGTAGCTATCCTGTTTACGAATGGTCAACTGGAAGCACTACGCCATACTTAGTGGATGATCAAACGGGTTCTTTATCATTAGTCGTTACTGATTCAAATGGTTGTTCTGCTGTTTTTGAAACATCGGTAAGTTTATTGCCTGCGCCTTCAGTCTCCTTAGGTGAGGATCTTACAATTTGTGAACAAGACCTTCCTTATACTCTTTTTGCTTCAGGATCTGCAGTTTCATTAGTATGGAGCACAGGAGCTACTAGTCCGAGTATTCAGGTTTTTCAGGGTGGTACTTATTCCATTGAGGCCTTCGCTGCTAATGGTTGTTCTGAACAAGATTTAATTCAGATAAGTGTAGAAAATTGTGCAGGTATTCAAACTGCAGATCTTGAATTCTCTGTATATCCAAACCCAACTACAAGTCTGATTTCAGTAAATTCAAATCTTACACCAGAACTATTACAAATTTGTGGCAATGACGGAAAATTACTACAAAAAACTGTTCCTGTGAATGAACAAACAACGCTAAGTCTAGACGAGTTTTCAAATGGCATTTATTTTCTCAAGATATACTTTCATAAAGAAATGAAAGTCATCAAGATTGTCAAACAATAAGCTCTTTTAGGATAAATTGAAAAGCGCCCTTGTGGCGCTTTTTTTGTTTTCAACATTTCTCTTTTGAAAGCAATTTAAAAGCATAACATTGGTTTAAAACCTTAGCAACATCGGTGAGCCAACTTTGCAATAAAAACCTATGAAACGTAAAGTTGACTTAGTCATCATCTCAGATGTGCACCTCGGAACTTATGGGTCAAGAGCGGCCGAATTGGTGAACTACCTCAAGAGTATTGAACCGAAAACCTTAGTGCTCAATGGTGACATTGTGGATATTTGGCAGTTCAGCAAACGTTATTTTCCGGTGGCTCATATGGAAGTACTCAAAACAATTGCTTCGATGCTGACACATGGGACTAAAGTTGTTTATATAACAGGAAACCACGACGAGACTTTGCGCAAGTTTAAAGGTTTTAAGATGGGAGATTTTGAAATACAAAATAAACTCATCTTGAATCTGCCAACAGGAAAAGCCTGGATTTTTCATGGCGATGTTTTTGATACCACAATGAAGCATTCTAAATGGGTGGCAAAGTTGGGTGGCAAAGGTTATGATCTACTTATCATTCTAAATACCTTCATGAATTGGATTTCTGAAAAGTTGGGGAGAGGGCGCATTTCATTATCCCAAAAAGTTAAGGACAGCGTAAAAGGAGTTGTGAAGTATGTGAATAATTTCGAAGAAACTGCTGCAGAAATTGCCATGTGTTCGGATTATCAA
>JBILTD010000117.1:0-5942 GCA_044371695.1 Crocinitomicaceae bacterium
AAGAGTCGGGCCTACTTTATCTATCTCAAGATCCTTCATTTGCATACGAATTCTCAAGGTTGTTTTGCTTGTATCTACCAAATTCTTAAGAGAAACAGAGCCGCCATTTAAGCTGCTTAGGTCAAGTTTGTCGATGTACTTTTTGAGGCGAAGTTTATCTCGATTAGAGATAATCGTGTACTTATTTGGATCTCCGCCATGGTAGGCCATGTTGATAGACTTGATCAAGTCAACATAAGACATGCTTTTAGAAAACAAAGTGTCTTTAGCGAATACACCTTGAATTTCATCTACCTTGTGCATGGTTTCAGAGCTAAATAAGCGCCCCTTTTCTTTGTAATTGACGGTAATCTCAAATGGAATGGAACCCCCAAAATTGTTTTCGACAAATTTCATGTCAAGTAAAATAGGGTCTTCTTTAGGCAAATCGCTAGTTACATTTCCAGTAGAGATGATTTTTGTCATGCCATAAAGGCTAAAAATCACCATCAGTATAGAAGTGGCGTAAATCCAAGGGCGATACTTGGTAACAATTTTTACTACGATTTCAATGATGCCTTGCGAATATACACGACTTAAGTGCTTGAGGTGACGCGGTTTTGGTGGTTTTGCAAAAGAGGCAAAAATGGGAATGATTACCAATGAAAGCACAAAAACAACCATGATGTTCCAACTCGAAATCAGACCAAACTGTGCTAGTTTATCAGAACTTGTGAAGGTCACAAAACCAACTGCAGTAGTTAAATTCGTAAGGAAGGTTACTGAACCAATGCGTTTGATCATGACAAATAGAGAGCGCATTTTGTTATCCAAGCGCACATATTCTTGATGGTACCTCGTTATCAGGAAGACGCAGTTCGGAACCCCAATCACAATGAGTAATGGCGGGATGAGCGCCATTATGATGGAGAGCTCATAACCCATAAAGGCGATGCTGCCTAGCGCCCAAATAACAGATATGAATACGACAGAATTACAGAGTAAAACGACGTATAATGATCGGAAGAAAATATACAGTAGTAATGAAGAAGCGAAAATGGAGAGCGCCAAAAAGATATACATTTCATTGACGATTCTTTTTGAGACCACGACTCGAATATGTGGTAGCCCGGCAAAGTAGACTTTGCCAAAGTGTTTGTCATATGACTTTGCTAGTTCTTCAATCTTGAAAATTACGCCAGATTTTTTACGATTTGAGATGACCTTTTCATCAATACCAATCATTAAAAGCGAAACATTACTGGTGTCGTTATATAGTAAACCACGATAAATAGGGTTTTTTCTGACTTCCTTCTTAATGGAGTCAATGCTCTTATCTCTAAAGGTGGTATCCGAAAAAATACGATGAATTTCAAATTCATTCTTCTTGACATTGTTCGTCATACCAAAAAGTGTTGCTTCAGATACGACGTTGTCAACACCTTTGATTTTTAAGATTTGATAACCCAGTTCTCGCCACTTTTTGAAGTTTTCTTCGGTGTAAAGCGAGTCGGTTTGAACGGCAATAACTAAGGTAGACCCATCTTCTCCAAATTGTAATTTGAATTTTTCATAATCCATTTGGATAGGATCATCTTTTGGAAGTGTGTTGCCGAATCGGTTGTCAACCTTAAGTGAAGTAGCAGCGAAATACCCGAAGAAAATGGTAATTAAGGCGATGATTGCCAGAATGAAAAGGCGATTTCTGAGAATTAAACTAGCAACTTTACTCCACATGTGACTAAATGTACAAAAAAATGAGGGGTGAAGTTACGAATAATTGTCAAAATGACCTTTATTGAGATGAACTCGGTACTCAATAGAATATGGCGCTGCCTTTCATGTATCATTTATGGCTTTAGACAGCGCACTGAAAATCCACCAGATTTATAATAACTTCCCCACAATGGTTCAAATTTGTTTTTATTCAGATAGAGTGCATTGGCGCTGTATGCATTTGCCGTGTCTTTGCTCCAGTAACTAGCATATTCGTACTTGCCTGAAAAGGCACCAGCTTCTTTGCGATAACCAGAACCATAGGCGTGAAATTTCAAAACATCGGAGTCTGGATAATCACCAACAAAAGAAGGGTGCTGCAATGCCATGGCATCTTTATCAAGTTTCCCTAGCGTTCGCAATAATTGTTGAAAGTCGGCATTCGAAGGAAGCGCCCATCCTTTAGGTGCTAAACCTCTTGGATCATTGACGGCGTACCAATTATATAGTTTGCCAAATTTTTCACCGAGCGCGGAGTCATTATCGTAATAACACCATGCTGGTGTGCAGGTGTTTCCTGCTTTTTTCCATTCATCTAATGTCTTTGCCTGTTTGATTGGGTCGCCATTTCTAAAGTGGGGCTCATTTAAATTTTGAGCCATCCAAACTTGTTGGCCAATTTGACAAGTATCGTAATCTTGGCTGGGCTCTACAACACGAGTGCTGATGGGTTTACTTTGTTTTTGCTTGGCTTCATCTGGGGAAGAACAAGCTCCTAAGGAACTGAGTAGAAGAAGGCCGCAGCTGAAATTGAAAAAATGACGCATGTTGTTTTACTTGGTTAAATTTAATAAAACGTTGAAAAAGCAGCAATTAAAAGAAAAAATCGGAGCAGCCTAAAAACAAAAAACCCTCAATCCTAAAAGGATCAAGGGTTAGTTTCACAGTATTGTACTCGAGGCGGGACTATAAAATGAAAAGAAATAAAAAACTTGAAGTTTTTTACAAGTTAAATTCCTTTTTGACAGATTCATAATCTGTAATATCGACATTGGGATGATTAATAAGCCCTGCTTGAGTAAAGATTGCAATTTTAAACGTTTGCGTGCCTGGCTCTGGTGTAGCGCCGTCATCATCATAATTTAATATTGTGATGCTATTTGAATTTTGAGAGAAAGCCCAATGAGAAATATATGTGCCATAGGATAAAGTAATTGGCATTGCTATATATGAGTCCCCATCTTTGATATAGCACATTACTATTCCTTGAGAAAGAAGTGCAGGAGTTAATGATTCGCCGACAATAGTACCTTCATATCCACTTGCATCTCCTACCCAATTGCTGATTGTAACTTCTTGAACATTGATGTCCGTATGGGGATAGTTTTGCTCATGCTCTGTAACATATTTTTTACATGATGAGGTCGTTAAACCAAGTCCAATAAGAAATCCAAAAACTGTTAATTTAAAATACTTCATAATTTTATTTTTTAAATTGGCCTACTCTATCTGCTTTTCGGCGATCGCATTAATTTGACTAAAATCACGATTTAAGAGATTCGTGTTGTATCAAAAATAGAACTTTTTTTAATAGAACAATCGAATGTAAAATTCTCTCGTTTTTTTCTTTTTGATTCGCATAGTAATTCATAACGTTCAGCGTTTTGAATTAGCAGCTGTGATTTTTTTACCAATAACATCGCATCGCTATCCCGCTGTTAATTATCACTTTTTTATGGTTATGTTTTTCTCGTCACGAATTTCAAGGATCTCTAAAAAGCAATTTTATTATCCAGAGTCTGAAGCTCGCATTCATCATAAATGGGGGGCTGTTATCTTTCTATTTTGGATATTATTTAAGATAGGCCATGTCGCATTTTACAGATTAAACTTAGTAAATGAGATGTGTTGAAAACCGTCAAGAAAATAGATAAAACTCTCACTTATTATATCTTAAGTGTTTTCCCTGTATTCATTGGCTCTTTTTCATCACGTGTAAAAAAGTGTTTGTGATTTTAAATGGACTGCAAGAATAGACAACCAGAAAAACAATAAACACTTGAAATAAAATCGGATGATTCTTAAAACAAAAAACCCTCAATCCAAAAAGGATCAAGGGTTAGTTTCACAGTATTGTACTCGAGGCGGGACTTGAACCCGCACGGGCAAATGCCCACAGGATTTTAAGTCCGGCGTGTCTACCGATTCCACCACTCGAGCTCAAAAGAGCGAGAAACGGGATTCGAACCCGCGACCCCGACCTTGGCAAGGTCGTGCTCTACCAACTGAGCTATTCTCGCTTAAGACTCCCATTATTGCGCTGCCTTTGCTTTGCTAGGGGCGACAAAGTTAAGGATATTTTTATTTTTACAAAACTCTATCCAAATTTTCCTTGCGTTTTTTTAACGAAAAATAAATCCAGGTTAAAAGAATGGTCAAATCAAAGTTGTAATAGAGGTCCTCAAATGGAATGCTAACCATCCGAAAACCAATGATGTGCGCTGAATTATACCACACAATTGGCTCAGGTGTAAAGGCGCCTGTTAAAATGCCATTGACAATAAAAAATGGAATTAGGCAAAGCAAATAGGCCCAAATAAAATCATTGAACCAATGTTTTTTCCATAAAAAAGTGGTGAGTATGGCACTAAAGAAAGTCGCGGAAAAAGTGTAATAATTATCGTGATAAATAACCTGTAATAAAAGGCCGCTCAATATGACAACCCAGGTAATAATTCCTATAAATTTGGGTGCTTCGCGCTTGGGGAAATAGGCTTGGATGACCCTTAGAATAAATAAGAAGTTGTAAGGTACCACGAAAAAAAACAAGACTTCTTCTATGGGCAAATTATAAAAATACGTCCTCTGTAAGTAACGAGGCGTAAAGCCCCATATTTCCCACTCAGTGAATTGGATATCCCAAATGATAAAAGGTATAGCCGCACCGATGATTGCTGGGATGACAAAGCGCCAATCTTTGTAAAAGGCCACTTTTTTGTCGAAACTTAAAGCGAAAGGCCCGATAAAAGACAATAATATAACCCAGCCGTATAAACTCATGCGCGTTGCTTGTATTGCTTGGCGCTTTCGATATAGAAACGAATAGGCACTAAGAGCATTCCGAAACACTCGCCGTGTTCTTTGCCAAGGTGTTTGTGGTGAATTTTGTGCGCCCTACGAATGGCATAAAAATAAGGATGATCGATGTCTCTAAGCCATTTGAAGCGGCGGTGGATATAGACGTCGTGTATCAGAAAATAAGCTAAGCCATAAGCAGCAATTCCGAATCCAATCCAGACAGGAAGTAAGTTATGGTTCATCATGCCCAACATGATACAGAGCCAAGATGGAATGGCATAAATCAAAAAGAAGACATCATTTTTTTCAAAAAAACCTGGCTCTACCTGATGGTGATCTTTATGGAAATACCACATAATGCCGTGCATCACATACTTGTGCGTTGCCCAAGCCATGAATTCCATGATGAAAAATGTACCGAGTAAAACAAATGGACCCCACCAAATCATAAGTAAATATCTAAAATTGTGAAAAATGCGACTATGTAAAAAAACAACGCAATAGCGACATTGTTTGACTCATTAAGCCGCCATTTACTGTAAATATATTGAATACCGAGTGAAACTAATAACCAACACACATAGTTGTAGGTCGGAATGCTGCCATTTGTCCAGTGCCAGAAGTTTAGTTTTATGGCAACGGGCTCCATCAAAAAATCTAGGAACACCATTAAAAGAGCTGAAAAAATAATTTCTAGCCAGGATCCTAGTTTTAATTTAGCTAAGAGCGCTGCAGAAACAATGCTGAGCATGGCCCAGTTGACACCAATAATAAGCGGAACTTCAAATAATTTTGGCCCGAGCACAGCACCATAAGTGTAGTCTCCGAACAATAGGCCAGTATGCACGCCAATCCATTCGGCACTCATGCCTGTAAGAAAGGCCACAGTGATAAACCCCCAATACTTAATGTTGTAAGAACTGCGACTCAATAGCAAAACACCAAAGGAAAGCAGCAAATGAAAAAAGCTCAGGTTGACAAAAAAGGAGCGGTAGGTGGGGAAGTACATGCCTACGATTCCGACCAAGTAAAAGATACCAATAAAAAGAATCAGTTTCCGATTCAAAATTCTAATCTTTAGTGATGACAGCTTGGCCACTAACCATATTAGTAATGATTTGGTCTAATGGCGTATATTCAAATGACAACTCAGTTTTGATTTTGTTGAT
>JBILTD010000118.1:0-5934 GCA_044371695.1 Crocinitomicaceae bacterium
TAAACAGTATTCCAGGCGTTTATTGCCCAAAACCAAGTGGTGCTTTTTATTGTGTCGCTAAATTCCCTGTAGACAACGCGGAGAAATTTTGTCAGTGGCTACTCGAAGACTTTGCCTACGAAGGGCAAACAGTCATGATGGCGCCAGCGAACGGTTTTTATGCCACACCAGGTGCTGGCTTGCAAGAAGCAAGAATTGCCTACGTTCTTGATCAAGCGCATCTGAAAGCTGCAGTTGAATGTTTGCGCCATGCACTTGAACAATACCCTGGCACCACTCGTTAAGAACCAATTCAAAGTTCAAGCGTTATTTAGCTATGAAACAATTCGAAGTTCCTGCTTTCTACAGATCGCCCCTGATTTCAAGAATCAAGGCCAGTAGAAAAATTGAAGACCCCAGAAAAAAGGACTTCACGCCTTCCAAAATTCAAATTGGCGACTTCACGTTTCTTTTAGCAAGACACTTTGGTTTCTGTTACGGTGTTGAAAATGCCATCGAGCGCAGCTACAAGGCCTTAGCTGAAAACCCAGGAAAGCGCATCTTTCTTTTGAGTCAAATGATTCATAACCCTGCTGTCAATGAAGATTTAACAGCCAATGGCATTCAATTTCTTCAAGACACCAACGGCAAGCAACTCATCGACTTCGCAACCTTAACGCCGCAAGATATCGTGCTCATTCCGGCCTTCGGAACTACGCTTGAGATTGAGCAGCAACTCAAATCCTTAGGGCTCGATATCCAAACCTACAACACCACCTGTCCTTTCGTTGAAAAAGTCTGGAATCGTTCAGACAAACTCGGCGAAACAGCCCACACCATTATCATACACGGCAAATACCAACACGAAGAAACCAGAGCCACCTTTTCTCATGCGGCCTCAAGTGCCCCTGCTTTGATTATCAAAGACATGCCCGAAGCTGAATTTTTGGGTGCTTACTTAAAAGGTCAAAAAACACCAGCTGAATTTTTTGCCTTTTTTGAAGGTAAAATGAGTGCGGGTTTTGACCCAAGCCAGCACTTAAATAAAATTGGTGTTGTCAACCAAACTACCATGCTGGCTTCTGAAACCGAAGCAATTACCAATTATTTGCGCGAGGTTATGATTGATCTTCACGGCGAGGCTGACATAAAAAATCACATTGCAGACACGCGTGACACCCTTTGTTACGCAACCAACGACAACCAAACCGCAACCTATGGCCTGCTTGAAGAAGCAGCAGACTTTGCCATAGTTGTCGGCGGTTACAACTCTTCAAACACGAGTCATTTAGTGGAATTGCTTGAACAAAAATTCAAGACGTATTTCATCAAAGATGCCGATGAAATCCAAGCTGACCAAAGTATCAATAGCTTTGATATCCATCAAAATGTGCTCAGTAAACAAAATCATTTTTTACCCACTCAAAAAGAACTCAAAATAGTCCTGACTTCTGGGGCTTCATGCCCCGATAGCATCGTTGAGGGTGTCATGAAGCGCCTTTTATCCTTGCGTTATTCCGAAGCAGAAGTCACAGCTCTTTGCGAACAATTTGCTTAAATTTCAACCATGAAAATTTACACCAAAAAAGGTGACCAAGGCAGTACTGGCCTCATTGGCGGCACACGCGTTTCCAAAGGAGATGTGCGCATTGAAGCCTATGGCACCATTGACGAACTCAATTCCTATATTGGCCTCATTGCGTGTTTAGATATCGATGTGCGCATGCAAGCGCAACTGCATGAAATCCAAGATCGCTTGTTTACCATTGGCTCGCATTTAGCCGCTGATCCAGAGAAGAACAAGATGCAGCTCCCTGACTTACTCGACTCCGACATCGAAAAATTAGAGCACTGGATGGATGTCATGGATGAGCAACTACCCGCCTTGACCGCTTTTATTTTACCCGGAGGACACATCAATGCCGCACACGCGCATGTTGCCCGTTGTATTTGCCGCCGAGCAGAGCGCATGGTAGTGACACTTGATGAATTAGAAGGTGTTGAAGCACGCGTTTTGATGTACTTGAATCGCCTCAGTGACTACCTTTTTGTGCTTTCTAGAAAACTCGCTCTAGATAAGGGCGCTGCAGAACACACCTGGACTCCTCGTAATTAATTTTCGAGTTTTTTACAGATGGGCTTGGATTTTTGGAAATAAAAATTACTTTTGCCAAAAAAATAACCTAAAATAAGTAAACATGTACTGGACACTGGAACTTGCCTCCTATCTCGAAGACGCACCGTGGCCTGCCACCAAAGAAGAATTAATTGATTTTGCGATCCGTACAGGCGCACCGCTAGAGGTTGTAGAAAACCTACAAGACCTCGAAGACGAAGGCGACATGTATGAAAGCATCGAAGAAATTTGGCCAGATTACCCTTCTCGCGAAGACTTCCTCTTTAATGAAGATGAATATTAATCTGGAATAAGGCATCAAGCCATTTAAAAATAAATCTCGCTCAGGCGGGATTTTTTTTTGACCTAAATTTCAAAAAACTCAAAGTACTACTCTTGGCATTATAGTACAATGAACAATTCCTAATAAAATCAGCGCAGCAAATGTACAAAACCAAGTACGGTTCGCTCCTCGCCTTTTGCCGTTTCTTTGTACTTGATCAGGTAGTTATAAATGCCGTCAGGGCAGTTGGTGCCATCTGACATCGCGCCATCCCAGGCAGCTTTAGGATCCTTGCTATAAAAAATTTCTTCTCCCCAGCGGTTAAAGATGGTAAAGCTATACCCTTTTGGTTCGAAGCCCGTCGAGAAAACCGGAAAGAACAGCGTATTGAACTCATTTTGGTCAGGCGTAAATGCATTTGGCACATAAACCGCAATGTTGTTCATGACAGTGGCTGTTAGCGTCAAAGAATCTGTACAGCCAATATCTGTAGAACTAATGAGCTGCACCGAATAAGTCCCTTCGGTAAAAGGCAATTGGAAATCAAAAGTACTGCTGGCATTTTCAAAAGTCTGCCCATTGATGGTCCAAACATGCGTGGAATTTCCGGCCGTGACATTGTAGATTGTAATGAGTGGTGCGTCAATTTCAACGCTACTCGGATTGATATAAAAATCAGGAACCGGAATAGGATCGATAAAAACCGTGGCACTGACAGAACTACTTTGACAGTTATTGGCATCCGTTCCAACTACTGAATAAGCAGTGGTCTGACTTGGACACACCGTGAGGCTGCCATCTATATTTTGTGGTGCTGACCACAAATAGCTCAAGGTACCACTCGGAATCAAGGTTGCGAAAGTATTGGCACATATTAGGGTGTCTGAAATACTCACTACTGGCAAAGCCCATTCTGAAACAGTCAGGACAACCATTGAATCACAGCCATTCTGATTATTGAGATGCACGGTATAAACACCTGGTGCTGTAATACTTAAGCCATTGAAAGCAAGCACGGAATCAGCACAAATACTAGTAGCAAGCAGCGTAGTGTCAGCTTCCATCACAACGTTTAGATACACCAATGAATCGCAACCAAAATTGTTTGTTAGCAAGCTTTGATAGGTTCCGGCGCTACTAATTGCTTGACCATGAAATGAATAAGTTGTTCCGATACATAAACTCAAGTTACTAGAACTGGTATCCGGAGCAAGTTCTGCAATATCAATTTGATCTTGAGCTGTACAGCCAAGGTTGTCGGTAATTATCAAAGAATAGGTGCCCGCAGTTTGAACAAATATATTGGAAGAAGTAGCTCCGGTAGACCATAAATAGGTGTTGTATGTGTTAGAGGGCTGTAGCAAGCTAGAATCTCCGAGGCAATGATAGGAATTTGGGCCTAAATCAACAGTAGGTTGTTGCACTGAAACCACAATCGAGTCTCGGGCAACGCCACAACCACTTGGTACATCTAGCCAATAAGTACCCGGAGTAGACACAGTAATACTAGCCGTTGTTGCACCTGTATTCCAGGAATAACTAGAAAAGGTAGAATCGGGCTGTAGCGTAATTGAAGTTCCGGCGCAAATCAAGGTATCTGGACCCAAATTAGGTGCCGTTCCCGGGGCTGGCGGTGTATAATTGTAAACAAGAATTCCGCTAGCACCCGCCTGAGCACCGAAATTAGTACCAGCACAAGCAGGTCCTGTGTGCAAAATACTACCCGGATTGCCCCCGACCACATTCGGTGTGATATTAGTTGGAGTGACTGCTTGCTGCATAACGATAGCGCCGCCACCGCCACCGCCACCAGGGCCATGACAGGCTGAGGCCCACATGGTGCTGAAAATGTTTCCGCCGTTACCTCCAGAAACATTGACATTTAAGTTAGAAGAAAAATTTTGAGAGAGCAGATAAACACAGCCACCTGCACCTCCTGCCCCAGCACCTTCAGAGTCAGTGTTTCCGACCACACTAGCACCGCTTGCATTGATTTGTTGGTTGTTTCCTATAATAGTCGGGGTAATGATAAAGACAATACCACCACCGTTTGCACCGGCTGTGCAGTTGAGACCGTTATCTTTATAGCCACCGCCACCACCGCCACCAAGATAAGCGCGATACGTCGTATAATTGAGCGCCAGGCCGCCCATTCCAAAAGCAGTGTTTGCAGGGCAAGATCCCGAGAACTGATTGCCTCCTCGGCCACCAATACCACCATTTGAACCACCGCCTGCACCCGGGTTTCCAGAATTGGCTCCTCCGCCACCATTAGCAAGTGGCGCCCGGTTACCTTCCATGTTCAATGGTGCCGTGGCAATACCCTCGCCTTTTTTACCTGCTGCAGTGCCCGGGTTGGCAAAATTGGGGTCATTACACATGAACCAACCAGTTGTAAAAGCACCACCAACAAAGCCCTGTCCACTGACATTGATCTGATTATTGAAGGTTAAACTCGTTGTAGCTTCAATGGCTACCACACCGCCAATGGTTCCATTCCAAGGTGTTGCGCTCACTACCGCATTGATTGTAGCCTGATTATAGACCGGAACTCTGATAAGCTGCACCTTTCCTGCCGGGCTAAACGATTTACAAAGGTTTGCAACAAAAGTAATCTGGTTTCCTGTAATTGAGGCAATATTTGTGAATTCAAAATTACCTGCACTCCCGAGGTTTATAACTTGACCAAAACTTGCTGTATTCGTTGTATTGATGATTGCTCCTTTCATCTGGATGAGCAAAACGCGATCTCCAACAGCAAATCCATTTGAACTTGTGACCGTGACACTGTTGGGCGTCATATTACTGACAGCCGTATAAATATTCACGACACCGCCGATGGATTGTGCCCTGTAGTTGTTGAAGGAAACAACACAAAGAGAAAATAAAAAAAAGTAAAAAAAGAGTCGCGTAAATCTTTGGCTCATAGGCTTATCTCATTAACAGTACGCTTCCGTTTACTGCATGAATATCGTCGTTATTCAAGGATTTAAACTCAATCTTGTAGGTGTAAATTCCTTCAGGAGCTTTCATGTAATTCATGGTTCCGTCCCAGCCATATGCTAAGTCTTTCGACTCAAAAACAAGACCTCCCCACCTATTGAATATGAGGAGGTGATAGCTTGCTGGATCAAAGCCCGAAGTAAAAATGGGTTTGAACACATTATTGCATTCGTCGCCGTCAGGTGTAAAGGTATTCGGTACGTAGTAGATAATACCACCTTTAATTTGAATAAGCACTTGCGTTTGATCAAGACAACCTTCTGCACTTTCAACACTTAAAATAACCGTATAATTCTGATCCTCAACAAAAGGATAGGTATACGAAAAGTCATTTTCAGAAGATTCTTGAGTAGTTCCGTCGCCAAAATCCCAAAAATTCAAGGCTGTATTTTGTGAGGTATTTGTAAAGCTAACCGTCGGATCGTCGCTGGTTAGTACTAGAGGATCTGCTGTGAAAGCTGCTATAGGTTGGTCGTAGACTGTTACAGTAGTAGTAGCCGTATCATAACAATTAAAGTTGTTGACGCCAATGACAGTGTAGCTTGTGGATTGC
>JBILTD010000119.1:0-5888 GCA_044371695.1 Crocinitomicaceae bacterium
ACTTGCTAAAATTGTGTTAATTTTAGGCCTTCACTGTTTTGGATTGCTTAATATTGTTATTCAAAACGTATTTATTTGTTATCAAAACCCCTGAATCATGAAATATCTAAACCTATCTTTTTTTCTCGTCATCAGTTCAGTTTTCTTTGCGCAAGCCCAACCAAAAGCTAAAAAAGAGGAGCAACCGCCATTGAAGTTTACGGTCTTAGAAATTGAAAGACAAAATATTCCTTACGGTTCAGAAGATCTTTTTGTTTTTGAATTCAAAAACACCTCTAAAAAAGCAGCAGTGATTACTAATGTTCAGACCAGCTGTGGTTGTACGGCAGCTGAGCGCCCTGAAACACCAATCCGCAAAGGTAAAAAAGGTGTCATCAAAGTTCATTATGATACCAAAAGAGTAGGAGGGTTTACCAAAACTATTACCGTATTTTCAAATGTGGGTGATCCAATTGTCTTGACAATTAAAGGTACCGTACTTTCTCCTTCTGATTCTCCGGTTACCAACTAAACGCTGCTTGCGCTAGCGCCTAGATATTTGCTATCTTTGCACTTTTACAAGCAGAGTCATGGAGATTGCAAAAAACTACGAGCCGCAACTTGCGCAAGAAAAATGGTATCAACACTGGATTGAAAAAGGGTATTTTCATTCAAGCCCTGACCACCGTGAGCCATACACTGTAGTTATTCCTCCGCCCAATGTAACCGGAGTGTTGCACATGGGCCACATGCTCAATAATACAATCCAAGATGTGTTGGTTCGCCGTGCTAGAATGCTCGGCAAAAATGCATGTTGGGTACCAGGCACTGACCACGCTTCTATTGCCACTGAAGCAAAAGTTGTTCAGAAATTAAAGGCCGAAGGCATTTCTAAATCTGACCTCACCCGCGAAGAATTTCTAGCCCATGCTTTTGAATGGAAAGAAAAGCACGGTGGCATTATCCTCGAGCAACTGAAGCGTCTTGGTGCTTCTTGCGATTGGGAACGCACACATTTCACCATGGATCCTGAGTACTCTGAATCAGTTATCAAAGTATTCATTGACCTCTATCAAAAAGGTAAAATTTACCGCGGCATCCGCATGGTGAACTGGGATCCAGAAGCCCTTACCGCACTCTCTGATGAAGAAGTAAACTACAAAGAGGTCAATTCAAAGCTCTTTTACGTTCGCTATAAAATTGTAGGTGAGCAAGATCAATTCTTAACTATTGCTACCACCAGACCAGAAACCATTCTTGGTGACACCGCTATTTGCGTGCACCCTGAAGACGAGCGCTATCAGAAACTCATTGGTAAAACAGTTCTTGTACCTATCATCAACCGTGAAATCCCAGTTATTGCCGACACCTATGTTGACAAAGAATTTGGTACAGGCTGTTTGAAAGTAACACCTGCTCACGACACCAATGACTACGAACTTGGTCAAAAGCACAACTTGCCAAGCATTGACCTTTTCAATGACAACGGCACACTCAATGACAACGGGGCCCATTACGCTGGCAAAGACCGTTTTGAAGTGCGTCGAGAAATCGAAAAAGAACTCCACGATAAAGGATATTTAGTCAAAACTGAAGACATCATCAATAAGGTTGGTTTTTCTGAGCGCACCAACGCGGTCATTGAACCAAAATTATCTTTACAATGGTTTGTATCCATGAAAGAGTTGGCACAGCCTGCCCTTGACAACGTCATGAATGGCAACATTCAGTTCCACCCCGAGAAGTTCAAAAACACGTATCGCCACTGGATGGAAAACGTCAAAGATTGGTGTATTTCCAGACAACTATGGTGGGGACACCGCATTCCGGCTTGGTATTACAGCAATTTGCCAGCTGATTTCGTTGTAGCCACTACTCAAGAAGAAGCCTTAAAGCTTGCTTCAGAAAAAGCGGGTCGCGAAATTACAGCTTCAGAATTACGCCAAGACGAAGATGTTCTTGACACTTGGTTTTCTAGTTGGTTATGGCCAATTTCAGTTTTCAATGGCCTGACCCAACCCAATAATCCTGAAATAAATTACTATTACCCAACCAATGACCTTGTTACCGCCCCTGAAATCATGTTTTTCTGGGTGGCGCGCATGATCATTGCTGGCTATGAATACCTCGGAGACCTTCCATTTAAGAATGTCTATTACACCGGAATTGTCCGCGATAAATTAGGCCGCAAAATGTCTAAATCTTTGGGCAATTCACCGGATCCAATTGAGCTCATTGAAAAATTTGGTGCCGACGGCGTCCGCGTTGGTATCCTCATTTCTTCTCCGGCCGGAAACGACCTTCCGTTTGATAGCTCACAATGCGAACAAGGCCGCAACTTTACCAATAAAATTTGGAACGCCTACCGCCTTGTTTCTTCATGGGAAGTGCGCGATATAGAACAACCCATCTCCAGTAAAATTGCCATTGATTGGTTTGAAAATCGCTTTAATCAGGTCCTTACTGAAATCAATGATCAATTTGATAAATTCCGTATTTCAGAAGCCCTCATGGCAACATACAAGTTAGTATGGGATGACTTCTGTTCTTGGTACCTTGAAATGATTAAGCCGGGTTATGAGCAGCCTATTGATCAACAAACTCTAAATAGCACTTTGGCTTTCTTCGAGAAATTGCTCAAAATCTTACATCCGTTTACACCGTTTGTAGCTGAAGAGCTTTATCATGCGCTCAAAGAACGCGAAGCCGGAGACGACATCGTTATTGCTGCTTGGCCAGCAGTTCAGGCGGTTCAAGAAGCGCCATTAAAACGCTTTGCTTACAACGAAAAGGTCATCGCAAACATTCGCAACATCCGCAAGCAAAACAACATCGCCACTAAAGTCAAATTAGAACTTTTCATCAAGGCTGATGCCGCGCTAGCCACTGATGCAGATAGCGTTATTGTCAAGATGGGTAACTTATCAGTGCTGGCTTACGTTCAGGAAAAAGTTGCACAAGCCAATAGTTTTATCGTAGATGGCATTGAATTTTATGTGCCTTTCGGAGAGGCAATTGATCTGGATGCAGAAAAAGAAAAGATTCAAGAAGAACTCGAGTATACCAAAGGCTTCCTAAGAAGTGTTCAAGCCAAGCTTTCCAACGAAAAATTTGTGTCAGGTGCCCCGGATCAGGTTGTAGCTAACGAACGCAAAAAAGAAGCGGATGCCCTTCACAAAATTGGACTGCTTGAGGCTAAATTAAAAGAGCTTTAATTTTAGTATTGAATCAAATAAACCGGAAATCAACCCTTCGGTTTTTTTGCTTTCCCTTTTCGTTATTGTTATTATCTACCGGTTCAGCTTCGCCTTTAAACTGAATCTCAACGCGGTCTTTTGGAAGTCCATGCTGTTCAAAAAAGTTGAGTAGTGCCTTAGCCCTGCGCGCCGATAAATCTAGGTTGTATACATCACTGCCATCCGCATCTGTGTGCCCGGTTATCTGAATCCTCAGATCGGAATGACTCTTGACCATCCTAATTAATTCTTTTAAATAACTTTCATACTCAGGTCGAATAAGCGCTTTGTCGTAGTCAAAATAAATAGGCTGAAATTCAAAGAGCTGCAATTCCTGTTTGCGAATAATAGGCGCTGAAATACCATCTTTGAGTTCTTGTTCAAATCTGAGTAACCATTCTTTGGGCAGGTATGCTGTTTTATCTTTGCTGATCTCACCTTTGCTTTGAAACAGTATGAGTCTGTAATTGCCTTTATCCGTAGGACCTTCTAAATACCCTGTTTGGGGATTGTAAGTGAGCGAGTAATTGTATGGGGTTAAAGCAAATTCAGGTAGATAAAACCAAGTTGCTTTGAGTGTCGTGAGCTCCATTTTGCCTTCGGCGTATTTGCCAACGATTGGATAAATGCTTGCTCCCACGTTGTTTTCAATCCTGATTTGCCCATCTACAAAACCATTTGCGATATAAATATCGAGGTAAACAGGCAGCAACTCTTTACTTTTAATTTCGCCAGGTGTAAAAAGCATACCTTGCCAAAAACCGGTCATTTTCTGCCCAAAAGCAAAGAAAGAAAGCAAGAAAAATGGTAAAAGATAGCTGCGCATAGCATACTTATTCGTTTGTTTCTGAAATTTGTTCCATCCAAATGAGAGAAGTCATGGATTTTTTATTTTCCTTGAATTCGAACCAAGATGATTTTAGCTTGTTTTTTATTCAAGATCACAAATCAAAATGATCCTATTTTACTTTAAATTGAACGTATGAAATGGATTCTTATTTTTTCAAGTTTTTTAATCATGAGCATGATGCCAGCAGAACAACAAACCATCTATCAGTTCAAAGTCCAAGACATTGACGGAAAAACCTTCGATTTTGCCACGCTTAAAGGCAAAAAAATCATGATAGTCAATACCGCTTCGAAATGTGGTTTAACACCGCAATACGAGCAATTAGAAGCGCTTTACGACAAATACAAAAACAAGAATTTTGTCATTGTAGGATTTCCTGCCAATGATTTCATGAGTCAAGAGCCAGGCTCAGACAAAGAAATCGCGCAGTTTTGCCAATTGAATTATGGGGTGAGCTTTCCAATGATGTCAAAAATTTCTGTGAAGGGAAAAGATATGCATCCTGTGTATCATTTTTTAACAGAAAAAGCTAAAAATGGCTTGGAAGACAACAAAGTAGAATGGAATTTTCAGAAGTACCTCATCGACGAAAATGGACATTTAGTACGGGTTGTTTCACCTCGTATATTACCCAATGATCAAAGTATTGTCGCTTGGATTGAAAAGTAATAAGAATCGTTGAAATATTGTTGATAAGTTCAGCCTTTTAGGCCTTGCTAAAGCCCCTGTTTCGAGGGGCTTTTTTTTATTTTTGTTAACACGAGTTTAAAGAAATAAATCAAACTAAAGCAAAATGGCTGAAGACGAAAGAAGAGATAATTATTCGGCGGATAATATTCAAGTATTAGAAGGTTTAGAAGCAGTGCGTAAGCGCCCTGCGATGTACATCGGAGATGTCGGTATCAAAGGTTTGCACCACTTAGTATACGAGGTTGTAGATAACTCCATCGATGAAGCCTTAGCAGGTTACTGTAATACGATCAATGTCTTTATCAACGAAGACAACTCAATTACTGTCACAGACAACGGTCGTGGTATCCCGACGGCCATGCACACCAAAGAAAAGAAGTCTGCATTAGAGGTCGTTATGACCGTTCTTCACGCAGGTGGTAAATTCGACAAAGACACTTACAAAGTTTCTGGTGGTTTGCACGGTGTGGGTGTATCTTGTGTAAACGCCTTATCTATTCACATGCACACAGTGGTGCATCGCGAAGGCAAAATTTTCGAGCAAGAATATTCTATTGGTAAACCTTTATATGCTGTCCGTGAAATCGGCACCTCCGATAAAACAGGTACCATCCAGACTTTCAAGCCTGACCACACTATCTTTGAATCTACAGAATACAACTTTGATACGCTTGCAGCACGCATGCGCGAATTGGCATTCTTGAACAAAGGCATTACCATTACCCTCACAGACAAGCGTCAGCTCGATGACAACGGTGAGCCAGTTTCAACAACGTATCATTCAGAAGGTGGTCTTAAAGAATTTGCAGCTTACCTCGATCGCAATCGCGAAGCACTTATTTCTGACGTTATTTACTTTGAAGGCGAACGCGAAGGCATTCCTGTAGAAGTTGCCATGACCTACAACACGTCTTACACAGAAAATATCCAGGCCTACGTCAACAATATCAATACACACGAAGGAGGAACGCACCTTTCTGGTTTCAGAAGAGGTTTGACCAACACGCTTAAAAAATACGCCACAGACTCAGGTATGTTGGCCAAAGAAAAAATTGAAATTGACGGCGATGACTTCCGTGAAGGTCTTACAGCTGTTGTTTCAGTAAAAGTACAAGAGCCACAATTTGAAGGCC
>JBILTD010000120.1:0-5839 GCA_044371695.1 Crocinitomicaceae bacterium
TTTTTGTGCTGCTCTACCTCAAGACCTACAGCTGTGATCATTTCTGAAACGCGTGCTTTGAGGTTTTTAATTTTGTAAATGCGGCCAACAAATTCTAAGTATTCACGGACATACATGTCTGTGTACAAAGGATTATTTTCTGGCAAATAGCCGATGATTTGTCTGGTTTCAAGGCCATCGATATCTACCTTTTTTCCGCAAATGTAAACCTCACCTTCAGAGGCAGGAATAAATCCGGTCATGATTTTCATGGTAGTCGATTTGCCGGCGCCATTTGGGCCTAAAAAGGCAACGATTTCACCTTTCTTGACAGAAAAACTGACGTCGCGAACAGCTGCTTGCTCGCCGTAGTATTTGAATAGATTTTTGACTTCAATAGACATCTTTGCGAAGTTACTCAATTTTTCAGAGAAACGTTAGGCTGTCACCCTGCGGGAGTAGAATGCGTAGAAGAAAGCAAACATGGTGAGGCCCATTTGGGTTTCTAGACCGTCTTCAATTAAAAAGCTGAACGCGAAAACCAAGCCAAACAAAAAGCCCTGTAATTGGCGATATTGCCATTGCTGTTTGAGAAAGAAATACAGAAGTGCTATTAGCAAAATCAGTCCAATAATTCCGGAGTTAAGCCAAGTAGTGAGGTAGTAATTATGGGGCCTGAGCCTTCTATCAATGCGCAATTCTGAGTTTTGTTTATCGTATTGCGCATGCATGGCTTCTTTAGTATCGCCGATACCTACGCCTAAAAAGAAATGATCGCTGATAACTTCGCGGGCTGTTTTCCAATAGGCCAATCTTTCCAATAAAGAATGATCATTTGGATTGCTTGTATGATGGATTTGATAGCGCAAGCCATGCAAACGGGCGAGAATCCCCCCTTTTGTTTCATGAACATCAGCATAACCCAGTTCGATGAAATTGATATCCTCAGCGCTTAATTTGTCGAGTCCGTATTTACTTGCACAGCCATTTTTACTGAGCAAATAACGCTCTATAGTTGTTGCCAACTGCTGGCCTCTGAGGTCCTGCCCATCAAAAGGAAGTTTTGATTTTAGTGCCCAAGCCACTTTTAAACTGTTGGGATTCATTGGGCATGTTTCTCGATATTCAATGGGCTTTGACAGATAAAAAAACAGACTACCCAAGCTAATGGCCGCAGCTCCTAAAAGTATATAAATCTGGATGAATTTTTCTTTCAAGTAGTAGCGCCAAATGAGCTGCCCAAACAAGATGATAAACAAGGCCAGATAACCCGTCAAGACCTGACTTTCATAGGTGTAAAACGCCAACCAAAACAAAAGTAAAAAGTACCATTTGTTTTCTTTGATACGTTGAAGTGCAATTGAAAAAGCAAAAGCAACCAATATACCAAAACGAATATGAGAGCCGAACAAAGACATTTGTCTGATATCGATGAGTTCTAGTTGTTTGGCGAAAAAATAAAAAGCAATGCTATTGACCAAGGAGGTAATGACCACCGCCGCTAAAAAAATGCTGAGCAAACCCTTTATTTTTCTTGGTTGAGGCAGCGGTTTGGCAGTAATGATTAGCGGTAAAAGCAAAAGCGTAGTAAGCCTGCGCAATTGATCTAAACCTTCCCATAAGTTTGCGGACCAAAATAAACTCAGCCAACACAAAAAATAAAATAGCAGCACAAAATGCAAAAGGCGGTTTTCGGTCCAGCGGCGGAAATATTGCTTAAAACGGGCGTCTAATAAAAGATTCAGAACGCCTATTAACAAACCCATTGACATCAGGAATTTGCTGCAGACTATACCCACTACAAAAAGTAGCAATACAAAATAATGGACTCTTGCGTGGATTTTTGGTCCGAACCAACGTTGCAACATGCAGTACTAACGCTTATTTTTTCAAAATCGTATTGTACTGGCTTGGTGCTTGCAAAATTTCAATGCCTTTTAATACGACAGGGTCTGTTTGGAGTGAATGCTTCGCTCTGCCCTCCTGATAGTAGTAGCGCGTCATGATTTCTTCTTCGAGTAATTCGCGGATTTCTTGCTCAAATTTATCGAGATCGCGTTCTTTAGAAGGGGTGACCTTAATTAACATTTGCTCGTAATCAGCAGCGATATCTTGATAATAGCCCTCCTTTTCAGCAGTTGTCTTCATCTTCTTTAGAGCTTCTTCTGAAGCGGTTGTGTATTCAAAATTCTCTTGGGCTAATACAAACTTCTTGAAGTCAGCGTAGTCTTGACTAGAAAGCTTAAAGAGCGTTGGCGCCTGAATTTCTGGGTGTTGTTGCGTGTATTGTGTGGCAAAATTGAAAATGTGGTGCTTAACAAGTAACATCGCTGAGAGTCTGCTCAGGTCCGGTAATTCGACCTCTAAATCGGGTTCAATGCCACGGCCATCAATGACGGGTCTGCCATTTTTGGTGTAGAAAGTTTTCAGCAAAGAATCTGCTACTTCTTTTGGCTTTTGGCCGTTTTCTTTGTCATAGTACTCTAGGCGCTGCACGCAACGACCAGAAGGCGTGTAGTATTTGGCGATTGTAATTTTAATTTTTGATCCATATTTGAGGTCATAGGTGCGTTGTACCAAACCTTTACCAAAACTTATTTCTCCCATAATGACGGCTCTGTCGAGGTCTTGAAGACTACCTGCCACTATTTCTGAAGCCGAAGCAGAACCTCCATCAATCAGTACAACTAGCGGCATATTTGGTACAAAGGGCTCTTCTAGAGTTTTGTATGTACGGTTTTCTTCTTGAACCCTGCCTTTTGTAGTCACCACCAATTGATTTTTTGGGACAAAAAAGTTAACAATTTTAACCGCTTCAATCAGCAAACCACCACCATTGCCGCGTAAGTCAAGCACGAGTTCTTTCATGCCCTGCGCTTGCAATTTTTCAATGGCCGACTTCACATCAGACGCTGCTGTTGGTGTAAACGAGTTGAGTTTAATATACCCGACGTTCTCACGGAGCATTCCGAAGTAAGGGACATCTGGCAATTTGATTTCGTCTCGGGTAATTTGGAAATTCTTTTTGCCTTCACCAGCGCGCTCAATCACAAGTTCAAAAGAAGTGCCTTTCGGACCTTTAAGCGCATCTGAAACTTCCTCAGTAGTCTTTTTCTCCATCGTTTTGCCGTCGATACTTAGAATTTTATCACCTGCCTTAAGCCCAACTTTTTGAGCAGGTTTTCCTTCGTACGGCTCAGAAATGTAACTGAAGTCTCCGATTTGACGAATCAGGGCACCAATGCCACCATATTGGCCAGTAGTCATGAGGCGATAATCTTCAATATTCGACTCGTGGTAATAAACAGTATAAGGATCAAGCTCTTTGAGCATGGCATCGATACCCGTTTTGGCAAGCTGACCATTCTTTGTTTCATCGACAAAATATAACTCGAGGTGCTCATAGATTTGATCCATGATTTCAAGGCTTTTGAGCGTTTCAAAAGAATTGCTTTGTGCCTTACTAAAGCTGATGTTTAGTAGTAAAAAGACGAGAATTAATATGAAGTTTTTCATGCGTTTGATTTGAGTTCTAATAGAAGTAGTTGGATGGCTTTACCTAATTTTTGTTCCAAAAATTTGTAGTCAGGACGTTCAGTACCGACAAAAGTTATCGAAAAAATGAGTTTTTTATTGTGCGCGGAAAGCAAGGACTCAACTTCAGGTTTTTGATGACGTAAAATTTCTTTCATGACCCGTTTGATATAATTTCGGTCGTGGGCATGTTTGAACTTGCGTTTTGGAGCAGAAAATAATACTTGAAAAAAAGGGGCGTCGGGCTCGTTGTCAGTTAAAGCGATTTCTTCAAGAATGAACAGGATGCGAATAGGAAAAGCTTTGATCAGGTTGCCCGAAGCAAATAGCTGCTCAATTTTCTTGAGGCTGCATAATTTGTATTTCTTAGGCAAGCTGTAATCCATGTTAGTTCTTGGGCTCGTTGTGTTGCTCGTCTTGGACTTCTTCGTAGTCGGCGAATTGTTCTTCTGTTTCTTGCTGAGCGGCTGGGCCTTGTGAAAAATTGCTCATGGATACAAAGAGTGGTTTTCCAGAAAGCACCACATTGATCGTGTTGAGTAATTTCAAGAAAATTCCAATCAAGAAAAAGAAACCAATGACCTTAAAAATGAAGCCCAAAAGGAATGCTTTTTCTAGACTTTCGATGTTGTTTTCAAACCAATTAGCCAAAGCGTTTTCAGCAAACTGCGGGAAAAAATAAAGTAAAATCAATTCGATAGTGACCAAGACCAACAAAGTAACTTCAAATGGTAAAGAATAGACCTGCTTGGTTTGTGGCATATTAAACCCTCCCAGAAATTGTAATCTTTGCTGTTGCTTTTGAAACTTGCCTAACAAATATGTAAGTAAAATGATTCCGCCGATTAAAAGACGTTGAGCGTCTACCACATAAGTAGGTTCAAAACGAGCGTAGTCAATACAAAATACAAAGGTAATATTGGTTAAAACCAAGTATTTCAATGCTTTGATTATGTAGGTTTCAGCTATTGTTGGAGCTTGAATCCCACGCAAAGCTTTTACAATCAATTCAATGAAAAACCAAATGAAATTATAGGCTGCGAATAAGACGCCTAAATGAAAAATAAACTCGAGTAATTTCATCTTCCGAAGTTACGAAGATTCGTTAAGCTTCCCTTAAAGAAATTACCATCTACATTTCGTGAAATGCCATGAACAGTCATTTTTTCCGAAAACTGATAAAAACGCCACGGTAAATGCTCCACCTTATGGTGTTCTCCATATGAAGCAACCCATAAAGGATAAGCATCAATACTGCCTTTGAGGTGTTTCTCGTAGAAGTATCGCCCAGTATAAACAATAGGTTTAAGGCCGTAGTGTTTTTCTACGATGCGTAGCCAATTGCGCACACCCTCACGCAGGTTATCTTGACCAAAGGGAGATGTTCTTTCTACATCAAGTACTGGCGGTAGGTCGTCCGCTTCAAGCTTGACCTGTCTGATAAAATTTTTAGCTTGTTCTGTAGAGTTTTGAAAAGGTCGGTAAAAATGATACGCGCCTCTTTTTAGACCAACTCTTTTGGCCTCAGACCAATTCTCTGAATAGCGCTCATCTAGGCCATTACTTCCCATCGTAGCACGCATGACTACAAAACGCAAGGGGTGTTTGGTGAGTAATAATTCATCCCAGTTGATTTCACCCTGATATTGAGAAATATCCAAACCAAAACAATAAGTTTGATCATCAGCTAAAGCGCTTTCTTCAAGATTTTCTTGTGTGTTGTTTTTTAAAACCGGACGCAAGGCTTCAATTCGGTCATAAAAACGAATGAAAACAAATACGTAGCCGATGAAAACCAAAGCCAATAACCATGGTAAATAGGGTTTTTTGCGCTGCCACTTTTTCTTGGTGAAGATGAGTGCCAAAGTGCCTAGGCCTAGAAGACCTAAAACATACTGTGGATGATTAAGTAGCCAGATAACCAGATTTCGAAGTAAAGCCATTGGTAAATTTTGCTTAAAATAAATTAATCGAGGCACTTGCAAGGAGGGTCCATCATAACCTTAGTTTGCGGCAACTTAGCCGTCAAATTTTTGGCAAAAACAGTGCCGTACATCACGCCCTCCAAATTCAGTACTTTAAGTTGCGGCAACATAAATAATCCTTCGCCGAAATCCTCGATAGCATTGGCATATAAATCCAACTCTTGTAAATTTTCTAATTGGGTAACTTGAATAGGAATTTTTGTGATGAAATTTCGATCAAGGTGCAACACTTGTAAATTGGTCAGTTGGCAAAGCGCTAGCGGGAAAACAGCCAATTTGTTTCGTCCTAAATCTATATGCTTCAACTGGGTAAAAGCAATAAATTGTTCCGGTAACTCATG